>CANNKR010000077.1 GCA_947504615.1 Gemmatimonadota bacterium
CACCACGCAGCCGCGCTCGCGCAGCGTGTGGAAGTCGGTGATCGTCACGCCGAACGCCGGCAGGATCACCACGTCATCGGCCGTGATGCCCGCGTAGTCGAAGCCGGTCTCGCCGGGCATCAGGATCTCGATGCCCATCTCGCGCAGCCGCACGTTCACGTGCGGGTTGTGGATGATCTCGCCCACCAGCACGACGCGGCGGCCCGGGAATTTGTGCCGCGTCTGGTACGCGTATTCCACCGCGCGCTCCACCCCGTAGCAGAAGCCAAACTCCTTGGCCAGGCGGATGGTCACGTCGCCCGAAACGAGTTCAAAATCGCGCGCGCGCATCAAGTCGACGATGCGGCCGGTGTAGTCGGCCTGCAGCGTCGCTTCGACCTCCTGCTTGAGGCCGAATCCCTTGCGGAAGTACGTCACGTCTGGGGGGGTCATCCGGCGAAATGTAGTGGGATCAACACTGTTCCGGGGGGTCGAATTTGTGGTAGGCGCATCCCGCCGCCGGAGGGGGGGCGTACACCACCGACCCCAGTGGGGCGGCACACGCTCCTCGCCAGCAACCCCGCCAGGCCCTAACTTCGCCCGTGATGAGCGAACACTTCGACCTCGTAGTCGTGGGTGCCGGCCCGGCGGGTGAAAAGGGCGCGGCGCAGGCCGCGTATTTCGGCAAAAGCGTATGCCTCGTGGAGCGCGCCCCCAAGCCGGGCGGGGCCGCCGTCAACTCGGGCACGATCCCGTCCAAGACGCTGCGCGAGAGCGCGCTCATCTTCTCCGCCCTGCGGCAGAAGGGGGTGTACGGCGTCGAGTTTCACGTGCGCGCCGACATCACCATCGCCGACTTCATGCGCCGCGAACGCCAGGTCATCGAGGCGTCGTGGCAGCTCATCGAGGAAAATCTCGCGCGGCACCAGATCGTCACCGTGCAGGGCGCCGCGCACTTCACCGGCCCGCAAACCGTGGAGGTGACGCGGCACGGCGAACCCGCGCGCGCCATCACCGGCGACGTCTTTCTCGTCGCCACCGGCGCGCATCCGTGGCATCCACCGCACGTCCCCTTCGACGGCACCGTGGTCATCGACAGCACCGACGTGCTGTCCATGCAGGGCATTCCCCCCCGCCTGATCGTCATCGGCGGCGGCGTGATCGGGTGCGAATACGCATGCATCTTTGCCGCCCTGGGCGCACAGGTGACCATCCTCAATCCCCGCGACCGCCTGCTCAGCCAGTTCGACCACGACGTTAGCGACGCGCTGCGCCAGGAGTTCACGCGCCGCCTCGGCATCCACACGCACCCGGACGCCGATGTCACGGCCATCGAGGTACGCGACGGCCTCGCGCACGTCACCATCGCCGATGGCACCGCGCTGGTGGCCGAATGCGTCCTCCACTGCGCCGGCCGCGAGGGGAACACCGCCGGCCTTGGGCTCGAGAACGCCGGCGTCGCCGTCACGGCGCGGGGCTTCATTCCGGTGGACGCGAAGTACCGCACCAGCATGACGCACATCTGCGCCGTCGGCGACGTCATCGGCTTTCCCGCCATGGCGTCCACCTCCATGGAACAGGCGCGCGTCGCCGTCTGCCACGCCTTTGACTTCAAGTACAAGCAGGCCGTCTCGGGCATCCTCCCGTACGGCGTCTGGACCATCCCCGAAGTGGCCTCGGTGGGGCTGTCCGAACACGAGGCCCGCGCGCAGGGGCTGTCGTACGAGATCGGGAAGGCCAGCTTCCGCGACAACGCGCGCGGCCAGATCATCGGCGACACCGCCGGTTTCGTGAAACTCATCTTCAACCGCGACGACCAGCGGCTGCTCGGCGCCAGTATCGTGGGCGAGGGTGCCTGCGAACTGATTCACGTCGCCAGCGCCGTGCTCGCCTTCCACGGCACCATCGACTACTTCATCCAGGCCGTCTTCAACTACCCGACGCTGAGCGACGCGTTCAAGTACGCCGCCTACGATGGCCTGCAACGCATCGTCAAACGCTTCAGCGGCCAGACGGGGCTCCCGTCCATTCCGGGATAGCCCCGCACCACCCGCCCTCGCGATCAGCGGTGCACGAACTCCGCCTTCGCCCGCGGCCCGTTGGCCACGAAGTTGTCCACGCCGATCCGCATGTCCGCCGTGGCACAGCACTCGCCGAACAGTTCCGACTCCAAACGCAGCCCCTCGGCGAGCGGCCGACGGCAGCCCTGGATTATCGCACTGCAGATGAGGGCGTCGGTGGCGCGGCTGAGGTGACCGAGTTCCACCGTCGGCAACGCGTCCGGCGTGACCATCGGGCTACGGTCGATGGGTGTCAACGCCACCTCGCCGCGCGCCGCGGCGCGGGCCAGCGTCACTGCTGCACCCACCAGATCGCCTTCGACTTCTTCGCGCACGAGTCCGCATGCCACAGCCTCGCGCCCGGAAATGGCGCGCCCTGTCCGCAGCATCTCGGCCGCCTTCTCCACGCCGACCAGGCGCGGCAACCGTTGCGTCGCACCCGCGCCGGGCACGATCCCCAGGTTCGGCTCGGGCTGCGCGACGGCCACCGACAGCCCCTTTCGCACGAGACGCGCCGTGCAGCACATCGCGATCTCGTTGCCGCCGCCGAACGCAAAGCCGTTCAGGGCGCAGATCACGGGCTTGCCCAGATTCTCCAGCAAGTTGCCCGGCACCTTTGACCCCTCCGAGGTGGTGACCCCCTCGGCCGGACTCCCGATCTTCGCCAGGAAGTTCACGTCGGCCCCCGACACGAACGACTTGGGTCCGAAACCGGTGAGCACGACGGCGGCGATCTTCGTGTCGTCGCCCAGCGCGGTGGCGTGGGCGGCGAGCTGATCGTAGACGTCGTCGTTGAGCGCGTTCAGCACCTTGGGGCGGCGAATGGTGAGGATCGCCACGTCCCCATCGTCCCGGCGGATCACGTGCTCAATGCGGAACGGAGCGCCGGCCTTCGCCTGAGCCTCAATGCACCGGGGCACCGGGAAGCCGGGATGCGACGCGGCGTATGCCTGCACGAGGGCCAGCGCACGGTTCACGCCGATGTCGTTCATGAAGCCAAACGGCGCGCGCATGGCGAGCCCGTTCTCCACACCCAGTTCCAGGTCGGCCAGCGTGATGATCCCGCTGTCGAGGATCTCCCCAGCCAGCCCGAAGTAGGCGCCCTGCATGGTGTCGGCGATCGCCTGTTCCTGCGCGTCGGTCACCTCCACCTGTTCGTCGCGCTTCGGCACCGCCCACGGCGTCCCCGACGCCATCGCCTCCTTCATTAAACGCGGCGACCGGAACCATGGGCCGATCTTCGACGTCATCACGTCGAGCGAGTGATTGGTGATCGGATTGCCGCCGGTGAGGTTCATCGCCGTAAACGGGCCGATGCCAAGTCCCAGCGCGCGACGCGCGACCGTGTCCACCTGCTTGGTGGTCCCCAGCCCTTCCTCCACCGCCAGCGCGGCAGCGAGAAAGAGCCCCTCGAACACGGGGTTCACTGCATACCCGAACCGCCCGCCCACCAGCACGGGGATCTTTCCGATCTCCTCGTACAGCCCCATCAGCCGGCGCGTGAGCACCGCGTCGGTGTCGCGCCCGGGGACGATCTCGACCAGCGGGTTCCGCTCGGCGGGAAAGAAGTAGTGGATGACCGCCGTGCGGGCACGCGTCGCCGCGGCGAGCCCGCCAAAGATCTCCTCGGGCTCGATGTGCGACGAGTTCGACGCCAGAATGGCGTCCGGCCCACAGAGCGACTCGAGCTGGGCGAAGATCTTCCGCTTGATGTCCAGATTCTCGGTCGCGGCCTCCACCACGAGGCTCGCACCGGCGAGCTGAGCGTAGTCCGTGGTGAACGTGAGCGCCGCGAGCATGGCGTCGGCGGCGTCCGGCTTGAACGCGCCACTCTCGCGCCCCTTGGCGATCTTCTGCTCCGCTTTGGCCCGCCCGCGGGCCACGGCCTCCTCGGACACATCGACCACCACGACGGCGACCCCGTATGCGTGGAACGCCTTGGCGAAATAGAGGGCAATGTCGGGGCCGATGTTGCCAGAACCCACGACGCCGACGGTATCGATCTGCAGATCCCCAAAGCGGTAGCTCACGTCCCTCTCCTCTGATTTCCGGGGGCAGTGTGGCGAGGCTGGCCCCCCAGCGCGCCTGACGGCCGTAGGGAGACCCCTCTTGACGTCTGGGGGGCGCCTACTGAGTATATCCTATCGAACGTCCGTTCGAAATAGGCTGGATTGGCGGCACCCCCGTACGCTGGCACGGGCCGGACTGCACGCCACGCTTCCGCAAACACCGGATGCCGGAATGACCACTCACGACGTTCCGATGACGCGCGCCGAGTTGGTGGAGTGGGCGCGGGACATCTATGATGACCTCGATTTCACCGTCGTCCGGCAGTGGCTTGCCGAGCATCCGACCCGCAAGGCGGCCGGCTACCTGCCGGTGTACGCGCCACGCGAACTGCTGCACGCCACCGGCTTCCTCCCGGTGGGCGTCCACGGCGGCGGCGACCGACTGGAGATCATTCGCGGCGACGCGTTCTACCAGTCGTATATCTGCCACTTGCCCCGCTCTGTCATCGAGCTGGCGCAGTCGGGGCGGCTCGACATGCTCTCGGCGGTGCTCTTTCCGTCCACCTGCGACGTGATCCGCAACTTGTCCGGCATGTGGAAGCTGCTCTACCCGGACGTCTACGTGCGCTACATCGACGTGCCGCAGGTGCCCGATCCCGGCGCGGCCGCCGAGTTCTGGGCGGGCGAGCTGAATCACCTGCTCGACGACCTGGCCGGCGTCTCGGGGCACCGCCCCACCGACGACGAGCTGCGCCACTCGATCGCGGTGTACAACGAGACGCGCGAGATGATCCGCACGCTCTACGCCCTGCGGCGCGAGCGCCCGTGGGACGTCCCGACCGAAGAGTTGTACCTGCTGCTGCGCGCCGGCGAGAGCATTCCGCCGGAAACCTTCCTGGCGCGCGCCAGGCAGTACCTGGCCGCCGTCGAGGCCGACCCGAAGCGTCCGCGCGACAACAGCCGCGTGGTGATCGTCGGCGCATTCTGCGAGCAGCCTCCGCTGGGCCTCATCAAGAGCATCGAGCGCGCCGGCTGCTACATCGTGGACGACGATTTCCTGCTGGGCAATCGCTTCCTCACCCACGACGTGCCGGCCGATGCCAATCCGGTGCGCGCACTCGCCGACGCGTTCATCCGTAACGACATGGCCTCGTCGGTGCTCTACGAGATCGACCCGATGGGCAAGCGGAACCTGATGAAGAACCGGGTGGCCGCCGCCAGCGCCGACGGAATCATCTTCGCCACGCCGAGCTTCTGCGATCCCGCCCTGCTCGACCAGCCGATGCTGCGCGCCGGCGCCGAGACCGCAGGCATTCCGTGCATCGCGTTCAAGTACGCGGAGAACACGGGGCAGTTCCAGCAATTCCGCGAACAGGCCGGAACGTTCGCCGACTCGATCAAGTTGTGGGGGGCTGCCTGATGGCCGAAGCACTCAAGGACCGCTCGATGGTGCTGCAGAAGGAGATGATCGCCAATCACTTCGAGCGGCTGGCACAGGCGCCGGAGACGGGCGAAAAGGTGGTCTACACCTTCGTGCCGGGGAACCTCACCGAGCTGATCCGCTCATTTGGCGCACTGCCGGTACTCCCCGAGATCAACGCACTGCAGTCGGGCATGCGCAAGCTGTCGGGCGAGTACATCGCCGAGGCGGAGCGCGCAGGGCACTCCGAGGACGTCTGCACCTACGTGAAGTGTGACATCGGCATGATGCGCGCCGGCAACATCGGCCCGGGCGGGACCAAGCTGCCCAAGCCCGACCTGCTGCTGCTGTCGTACACGGGCTGCTACACCTTCATGAAGTGGTTCGAGCTGCTGCGCGAGGAATACGACTGCCCCACGGTGATGTTCCACGTGCCGTACCAGGGCGACGGCAAGCTGGAGCCGGAGCACCGCGAGTACATGCTGCGCCAGTTGCGCGAGCAGGTGATCCCCGCGCTCGAGAAAGTGACCGGCCGCAAGTACGACGAGGAAAAGCTGCGGCATCACCTGCAGCTCTCGGCGATGGCCGAGGATGACCTGGTGGCCGTGCTGCAGGCGGGCAAGACGGTGCCGAGTCCCATCGACGGCTACTTCGGCACCGTGTACTACGTGGGGCCGATCTTCAGCGCGTTCCGCGGCACGCAGGAGGGCGTCGACTACTACCGCGCCCTGCGCGAGGAAGTCGAGGAACGCTCAGCGCTCGGTCTCGGGCCGATCACGCCCGAGGGACCGCTGGAGGGCGAGAAGTACCGGCTGGTGGTGGAGGGACCGCCCAACTGGACGCACTTCCGCGACTTCTGGAAGATGTTCGCCGACGAAAAGGCCGTCGTGGTCGCGTCGACGTACACCAAGGTCGGCGGCACCTATGACTTCGGCTTCCGGCACGACCCCAACGATCCGCTGGGGACGATGGCCGACTACTGCAGCGGCTGCTACACCAACCTGAACCTGCCGGCGCGCATCGACATGATCGTGCGCTACATCGAGGAGTACAAGGCGGACGGGTTCCTGATCAACTCGGTGAAGTCGTGCAACTCGTTCTCCGCCGGCCAGCTGATGATCCTGCGCGAGGTCGAAAAGCGGACGGGCATTCCGGGCGCATTCATTGAATCGGACCTCGTGGACCCGCGCTACTTCTCGGCGGCCAACATCAAGAACCGGCTGGAGAGCTACTTCCAGATGATCGATGCGCGCCGCGCGGGGAGGACCGCATGAGCTGCGTCGTCGGCATCGACCTGGGTTCGACTACCACCAAGGCTGTGATCCTCGACGGCAACGGCGACGTGCTGGGCCGCGGCATCACGAACTCACGCTCCAACTACGATCTCGCCGCGGCGGTCGCCAAGACCGAGGCGTTCATCAACGCGCGCTTCGGGCTCATCGAGCAGCGCGTCGAAGCCACGGAAACGGCGGAAGCGGTGGCGATCCTGCGGCGCGCCTTCGTCATGGAACAGCTGCTGCACCAGCTGCGGCGCCTCGAGGTGCTGCTGCTCGAGGAAGTGGACAAGTCGGCGCCACCGCAGCTCGCGCGCCCCTTCCGCGAGGCCATCGAGGAGATCTGCCGCCGCATCACCGCCGAGGAGGAAGCGCGCTTCCGCCAGCCGGCGCTGCTGCGCTCCGATTTCTTCCGCGACGCGGTGGGATCGGCGTTCATGCGCATCGCCGAGCAGATCGGTGACCCCACCGGGGTCAGCTTCGACCGGCTGATCGGTGTCTACGACAAGTGCATCATCCGCGTGGAGAACGAGCCGATGGACCTCGACTTCCGCGATCACATTGGCGACGCGCTGGCGCGGGTGAGCAATCCGCGGCTGGCCGACGCCGTCGAGTACGCGGTGGCGTACGACCTGACGCCGGCGGCGACCGTCGGCACGGGATACGGCCGCGCGCGGCTTCCCTTCCCCAAGGAACAGATCCGCAGCGAGATCCTCTGCCACGGGCTCGGGGCGCACGCGATGTTCCCCGGCACGCGCACGGTGCTCGACATCGGCGGGCAGGATACCAAGGCGATTCAGGTGGACGGGGCGGGAATCGTCACCGGCTTCCAGATGAACGACCGTTGCGCCGCGGGCTGCGGGCGCTACCTCGGTTACATCGCCGACGAGATGAGCCTGGGACTGCACGAACTCGGCCCGCTGGCCGAACTCTCCAAGCGCAGCGTCAAGATCAACTCCACCTGCACTGTGTTCGCCGGCGCGGAGCTGCGCGAGCGGCTGTCGCTGGGCGAGAAGCGCGAGGACATCCTGGCCGGGCTGCATCGTGCCATTGTCATTCGCGCCATGAGCCTGCTGGCGCGCTCAGGGGGCGTGGACGACGAGTTCACCTTCACGGGGGGCGTGGCCAAGAACCCCGCCGCCGTGCGGGCCATTCGCGAGCTCATTCAGGAGAACTACGGCGAGCGCACGCTGAACATCTCGCCCGAGAGCATCTACACGGGAGCGCTGGGTGCGGCGCTCTTCGCCAACCGAATGGTGGCCTGATGATCACCACTGCAGGCATTGATGTGGGGAGCGGCGCCGTGAAGGTGACGGTGATGCGCACGGACGGTGACGGGGGGGAGACGCTGCTGGCGCAGATCTCCACGCGCATCCGTCGTCGCGAGATCGCGAAGGTGGTGGACGAAACCTTCGACGCCGCGGTGGAAGCGGCCGGTGTGGACGAGATCCACTACATCGGCACCACCGGCGAGGGAGGCGAGGTGCCATACGCCACCGGCCACTTCTATGGAATGACCACGCATGCGCGCGGCGCCCTGTACCTGACGCCGGGCATTGGCGCGGTGCTCGACGTCGGCGCACTGCACACACGGGCGGTGGCGATGGACGGCCACGGGCGCGTGAAGGACTACAAGATGACGAGCCAGTGCGCGTCGGGCTCCGGGCAGTTCCTGGAGAACATCGCGCGCTACCTGGGCGTGTCGCACGACGAGATCGGAGAGCTGTCGATTCTGGCCACCAAGCCCGAGAAAGTGAGCTCCATCTGCGCCGTGCTCGCCGAGACCGACGTGATCAACATGGTGTCGCGCGGTATCACGACGTCCGACATCCTGCGCGGCGTGCACGAGAGCATGGCCGAGCGGTTCGTGCGGTTGTTGCGGTCGCTCGAGTTCGCCGGCGCCGTCTTTGTGAGCGGCGGACTGGCGTCCGACACGGGGTTGCTCACTGCGCTGCGCGACGCCCTGGCCAAGAAGGAGCTGGAGCTCGGCAAGCTGGAAGTCGTCACGCACGACGACGCCATCTTCGCCGGTTCCATTGGGGCGGCCCTGTGGGGCGCGTTCCGGTATCGCAAGCTGTCGCAGCACGGCGTGGCGTGGACCGCCGCGTCGAAGGTCGCGTAATGCCCGTCGGTTCCATCTTCCGCTGAGCGCTGCCATGGCGATGCCGGATTTCACGTTCCTGCGGCCGGAGAGCCTGGCCGAAGCCTGTGCACTCGCCAGTCAGCTGGGTGGCGAGGCCGCATTCATCGCGGGCGGCACCGAGCTGATCCCCGATTTTATCCGTGAACGCGAGCAGGCGCGGCAGCTGATCGCCCTCGATCATCTGGGTGAACTGCGCGGCATCACCGCTGCCGACGGCGCACTGCGCATTGGTGCGTTGACGACCGTCGCCGACGTCGCGGCCTCGCCGCTGGTGCGCACCCACTTCGCGGCGCTCGCCGATGCGGCGCGCGCCATTGGCAGCGCGCAGATCCGGAGCCTGGCCACCATCGGCGGCAACTTCTGTCGCGCAGTCGCCTGCGCCGACACGCCACCCGCGGCGATCGCCGGTGAGGCACGCGTCACGATTATCGGCACGCAGGGGACGCGCGAGATGGATGCCGTCGAGTTCTTCCTGGGCCCTCGCCGCACCGTGCTCACCGCCGGCGAAGTGCTGGTGGCCATCACGCTCCCCAGGCAGCCCGCAGGGTCGGCGTGCAGCTACCAGCGCTTTTCACGTCGCAAGGGCGCGGCGCTGGCCGTCGCCGCGGTGGCGGTGCGCCTGACGATGGCTGCCGGCCGTATCCATGGCGCGCGAATCGCACTCGGCGCCGTGTCGCCCGTGCCGATGCTGGCGCTACAGGCAGCGGCCATGCTCGAGGGTCAGCAGCCGTCGCTCGCCCTGCTGACCAAGGCGGGCGCGATGTGCGCGGACGAGGCGTTGCCGATTACCGACGTGCGCGGCTCCGCCGACTTCCGGCGCGAACTGGTGAGCGTCCTGGCCCGCCGTGCACTCGAAGAGGCGGCGGCGCGCGCTGCGGAGGGTCGGTCGTGAGCAGCGAAGTCCTGGTCCATCTCAACATCAACGGCGAGGATCGTACCCTCGCCCTCAAGCCGAACACCACCCTGCTCGCCGCGCTGCGCCAGCATCTGGGGCTCACGGGCACCAAGAAGGGTTGCGGCACCGGCGACTGCGGCGCCTGCACCGTGCAGGTGGACGGCCAGCCCGTGAACTCGTGCCTGCTGCTCGCCGTCGCTGCGCAGGGCAAGCGTATCACGACCATCGAGGGCTTGTCACACGACGGCGAACTGCACCCGCTGCAGCAGGCGTTCGTGAAGCACGGCGCCGTGCAGTGCGGTTACTGCACCAGCGGCGCCCTGATGGCCTCCAAGGCGCTGATCGATCACAACGCGAATCCCACGACCGACGAAATCAAGGAGGCGCTGGCCGGCAACCTCTGCCGCTGCGCCACCTATCCGCGGATGCTCAAGGCAGTGGCAGGGTGGAAGGAGTTCGAGGGCGTGCCGTTTGACGCCACCCCGCACGTGCACGCCGAGCGCGACCAGCAGCGCGATCACGACGTGGTGAGCCACGGCGTCACGCGGTACGATTCGCCCGACAAGGTCACGGGGCGCGCCAAGTACACGGCCGACATCCAGCTCCCGGACACGGTGGTCGGCAAGATCCTCGGCAGCCCCATTGCCCACGGGATCATCACGCGCATCGACGTGTCGAAGGCGCGCGCGCTGCCCGGCGTGCTCGCGGTGATCACGGGGGCCGATGTCCCCGACGCGTACTACGGCGTGAGCCCGGCGCGCGAGGACGAGCAGATCCTGGCCAAGGAGCGCGTGCGCTACGTTGGCGACGAGATCGCCGCCGTCGCGGCGGTGGACGAGGAGACCGCCGAGCGCGCCCTCAAGCTGATCGAAGTGGAGTTCGAGGAACTGCCGGCCGTCTTCGACCCCGTCTCGGCGATGGCCCCGGGCGCCCCGGTGATCCACCCCGAGAAGCCGCGCTATGCGGGCAACATCAACACGCGCGTTGACTGGCACTTCGGGGACGTGGCGCAGGGATTCGCCGAGGCCGACCTCGTGCGCGAGGAACGCTTTGTCGGCAACCGCACGTACCAGTCGCCCATGGAGCCGCACGCCGCGCTCGCGCGGTGGGAGCACCACGGCGACCGGTTGACGCTCTGGTCGTCCACGCAGACACCGCACTACCTGCATCGCTCGATGTCGCGCGTGCTCGACATCCCCATGGGGAACATCCGCGTCATCCGGCCGGCGGTCGGCGGCGGCTTCGGCGCCAAGGCGGAAGCAACGCCGCTCGACTTCTGTGCGGCCATCCTCAGCAAGATGACTGGCCGCCCGGTGGCCATGGAATACACGCGCGAAGAGATGTACCGGCACTTCCGCGGACGCCACAAGCAGTACATCGACCTCAAGATCGGCGTCAAGAAGGACGGCACGATCACGGCGGTGGAACACACGGTGGTGCTCGACGGCGGTGCGTATACGTCGTACGGCGTGATCACGGCGTACTACGCCGGCTCGATGCTCCCCACGCTGTACAAGATTCCCAACTACAAGTACGACGGCACGCGGGTCTACACCAACCTCCCCGCGTCGGGCGCTTTCCGCGGCCACGGCGTGCCGCAGCCGCGCTTTGCGTTCGAGTCGCTGCTCGACATGATCGCCGAGGAACTGGCGCTCGATCCGTTCGAGATCCGCCTGCGCAACGCCATGGAGCCCAACACGCGCACGGGCAACGCGCTCGACATTTCGTCGTGCGAGTTCATTGCGACGCTCGAGCGCGCGCGTGAGACCTCCGGATGGACCGCGAAGAAGGGGCACCTGCCGCCCGGCAAGGGGATCGGCGTGGGCTGCGGCGGTTTCGTGTCGGGCGCCGGCTATCCGATCTACCGGTCGGACTTCCCGCACTCCAACGCGATGATCCGGGTCCACGAGGACGGCACCGGCGTGACGCTGCACATCGCCGCCGCCGAAATTGGCCAGGGTTCCGACACCGTGCTCGTGCAGATCGCCGCCGAGGAGCTGGGCGTGCCGTATGAGTGGGTCTGGATGGCCGACTGCGACACGACGCTGAGTCCGCTCGACCTCGGGTCGTATTCCAGCCGCGTGACGCTGATGGGCGGCAACGCCGTGAAGATGGCCGCGACCAACGTCGCCGCGCAGCTGCGCGAAGTCGCGGCGCGCGAGCTTGGATGCGACCCCGGCGCGCTGACGGGGCGTGGAGGCCGCATTTTCGTTGCGGAGCACCCGACGGTCGGCATGGACTGGGCCGCTGCGGCGCGCATCGCCTTTTCCAAGAAGGGACCGGTCGTCGGCACTGGCTGCTACACGCCGCCCAAGCACCTCGGCGGCGAGTTCAAGGGCGGCACGGTGGGCACGTCACCCGCCTACAGTTTCTCGACGGCCGTCGCCGAAGTGACCGTCGACCTCGAGACCGGCTACGTGACGGTCGATCGGTTTACGGACTACAGCGATGCCGGCACCGTGATCAACCCCGTGACGCTGCATGGTCAGGTCGAGGGGGCCATCATCATGGGACTGGGCGAGATGCTGCTCGAAGACACGGTGGTCGGCGCGGGGGGCAAGTTTGCGAACCCGAACCTGCACGACTACCTGATCCCGACCATCTGCGAGACGCCCACGATCCATACGGCGGCCGTGGAGAGTTTCGAGCCGCGCGGCCCGTTTGGCGCCAAGGAGATCGGCGAAGGCTCGATGCTCCCCGTGTTCGGAGCGATCGCCAACGCCATCTACGACGCCTGCGGCGTGCGCGTCACGGAA
>CANNKR010000078.1 GCA_947504615.1 Gemmatimonadota bacterium
CATCGACCGGGCGCGGGCTTTTGTGGACGACGTCAACCGCATCGCCGGCCAGATCGCGGCGCTCAACGGCCAGATCCAGCCGGCGGAAAGCGGCGGCGACACCGCCAGCGACCTCCGCGACCAGCGGGATCTCCTGCTCGACCAGTTGGGCAAGATCGCAGATGTGCGGGTGATCGACCGCATCGGCGGCAGCAACCAGGTGCTGCTGGGCTCGGCCTCGCTGGTGGACGGGTCGGTCGCCAAGCAGGTCGTCATGAACATCAGCAGCGCGGCGCGGGTCGGCCTGTCGCCCCTGGTGACGATGAACATCAAGATCGTGGGCAGCACGGACAACCTCAGCCACATCGGCGGCGAGGTCGGCGCCCTGCAGGAAGTGCACAACACCGATCTGACTCAGGTTCAGGACCAGCTCGACGCTCTTGCCGCGTCCATCATCGACGACGTCAACACACTGCATAACACCGGCTGGGCGGGGACCGCAGGCAACTTCTTCGACGCCACGGCCGGCAATACTACCGCCGGCCGCATCCAGCTGACGGCAGCCATTGCCGCCGACGCGCAGAAGATCGCGGCGGGAACGCTTGCTGCCACGGAACCCGGCGACAATTCCCTCGCCTTGGCCATGGCGGCCCTGCGGGACAGAGCGACTTCGGCGATCAACGGCACCTTTGGCGCCGACTACCGGTCTATCATCGGGGGGATCGCCGGCCAGCTCAACAGCGCCCAGAGTTCAGCCACGGTGTTCGGGACCATGGTGGACCAGGCCGACCAGCGCCGGAACGCCGTATTTGGCGTTTCGGTGGACGAGGAGCTAATTCAAGTGATGCGGCAACAGCAGGCCTACGCCGCCGCGTCCAAAATCATCAAGACCGTGGACGAGATGATGCAGACGCTCCTCTCACTCAAGTAACCGCCCCGCATGCTCATCCTGACCCGACGCGAAGGAGACTCGATCTACATCGACGGGGGCGTCCGCGTCGTAGTGCTGTCGATCGACCGCAAGGGCGTCCGGATCGGCATCGAGGCCCCGCCCGACGTCCGCATCCTGCGGGGCGAGATCGTGGCTCAGGTGGAGAGCGAGAACCGGAGTGCGGCGACCGGCGAAAGCGCCAAGGAACTGCTGGACCGGCTGCCCAAGCCAACTTCACGAAATACAGACGGCTGATTATCGCCGTCAGCAGGGCCCGGGGGACGCGTCAGCGTCCCCTTTTTCTTTCGGCCGCCAGCGTGGGCAGGGCGAGCGCCGCCCAGGCGTGGCCATTGTCGTCGCGCCCGCATTCTACCACGGCACCGAGCGTCGAGGCCATCCATTCGAGGGCGCCCCACGCCACGGCGTCCGGGGCGGCCGTCACCGGCGATCCCGTGGATGCGTGCAGCGTCACGTCGTCGGCCGTGTGGATGACCTGCAGCATCAATTCGGCGGACTCGTCGTGCCCCTCGTCGAAGGCGCGTCCCACGGCCACAAGAAGGAGGAGGATCCCCTGCGTCAGGGATTGCCGGCGGCTGCGGACCGGCGGCGCATCGGCCAGTCCGGTCACGGTGCAAGGCAGCATCCGCAGGTCCAGGTGGTGGGCAAAGAGCGCCAGGGCATCGTTCACCGGGTCGGTCAGTACCATCGGTTCCGGAGATGCGGTGCGTGCCAGGGGCATCAGCCGGTAGAGGCGCAGCAGCGCCTCCATCCGCGCCTCCTCCGCCACCAGCGCACCCTCGAGTTCGGCGTCGAGGGTGCGCGCGTCGTGCAGGACCGCCATCAGGGTGTTGAAGGTGTTCACCCGGTTCGACAGGGCGTGGTTCAGCCCCCGGGAAAGCCCGTCCATTGTGTCGAGCCAGGCGGCGGCAGCCGCGGGAGGGGGTCCCTGCATGGATCGAATTGTGGTGTAAGGAGTTGGGTGTGTGCTACCGATACTAACTAGTGGCGGCATAAGCCGCATCGGAGCCCACTTCCACGGACGGACTGTCGGCTGTGCTTCCTATTATTGGCCTCGTTGTTGTCTTCGGCAGCATCATTGGTGGCTTCCTCGAAGCAGGGGGTCACCTGGCGGTGCTCAACCAGCCGGCCGAGTTCATCATCATCGGCGGGGCTGGCCTGGGCTCGTTCATCATCGGCAATCCGATGTCGGTGATCAAGGCCTCCGGCACACAGCTCATGGCGCTGCTGAAGCCCAATCCGTACACCGAGGCAGCCTACGGCGAGTTGCTGCAGACGCTGTACAACGTCTTCCAAAAGGCCCGCAAAGACGGTCTGGTGGGGCTCGAAGCCCACATCGAAGAGCCACACAAGTCGGACATCTTCACCAAGTACCCCGGCTTCATGCATCACGAAGATGCCGTGGCGATGCTCTGCGACACGCTCAAGGTGCTGCTCACCGGTGCCGTCGAGGATCACCACCTCGAGGCCATCCTCGACGCCGACCTGGAACAGCAGCACGTCGAGGCGAGCGTGATTCCGGCGTCCATCACCAAGGTGGGTGACGCCATGCCGGGCTTCGGCATCGTCGCCGCGGTGCTCGGCATCATCAACACCATGAACGCCATCGGCGGCGAGGCCTCGGAAATCGGCGAGAAGGTCGGTGCGGCCCTGGTGGGCACCTTCATCGGCATCCTGCTCGCGTACGGCGTTATCGGCCCCATCGCCCAGGCCATGGAAGGGCGCATTCGCTCGCACTCGGCCTACATGCTCTGCATCAAGACGGCGCTGCTGGCTTTTGCCCGCGGGGACTCCCCGATGTCCGCCGTGGAGTTCGCGCGCCGCAACATCGAGCCCGAGGACCGCCCCTCGTTCGCCGAGCTCGAAAACCTGACCCGGCGCAAGGCGGCGTAGCGCGCCATGACCAAGAAGACCGCGCGACCCATCATCATCAAGAAGGTCAAGAAGGGGCACGCGGGCCATCACGGCGGATCGTGGAAGGTCGCCTACGCCGACTTCGTGACCGCGATGATGGCGTTCTTCATGGTCATGTGGATCCTCGGCATGGACGAGCAGACGCGCAACGCCGTGGAGGGATATTTCTCCAACCCGGTCGGCTACAAGAAGGGGTACGGGTCGGGAGCGAGCCCCATTGCCAACGGCCAGACCCCAGCGCGCATCGCCGCGGCGCAGGTGAAGGTGATGATCCACCGTGCCGAGGAAAAGGCGTTCGACTCGGCGGCCGATCGCATCAAGGAGAAGCTCGAATCGGCCCAGGGAAGCCTGGGGTCGGCCAAGTTCGAGGTGACGGTCACTGAAGAAGGGCTGCGCATCGAGCTGATCGAGGATGGCCCGGGCGACACCTTCTTCCCGTCGGGCTCCGCCAACGTGAAGTCCGGGCTGCGCGAGGGGATTGCGCTGATTGCCAGTGAATTGATTCCACTGCACAACGCCGTGATCGTCGAGGGCCATACCGACGCCACGCGCTACAGTACACAGGCCAGCTACTCCAACTGGGAACTGTCTGCTGACCGGGCGAACGCCGCGCGCCGCGTGCTGGAAGAGTCCGGCATGCCGCCTGCGCGCATCCGCGAAGTGCGCGGGCTCGCCGACACGCGGCCTCGGGTTCCCGCCGATCCGTTTGCCGCGCAAAACCGCCGCATTTCATTGATGTTGCCGTTCACGAACGCCGCCACATCCACGGCGACCGCAGCGGAGACGCCTCCCGTACCGGCCGGCGAGCCCGGCAATAGCCCACGGGCGCCGTAGCGTTCAGGCGCGGTACTGCTCAGGCGCCGAGCAGTGCCCGCCGCGCCCACTCGGCAGCTTCGCTCGTGACGACGGACAGCGCCTCGGTAACACCGAGTGTCGCCGCCAAAACGCGGGCATCATCCCAGTCGGCGCGTTGGCACGCCTCCGCCAGCTGGAGCACGCTGGCCAACGGCCCGTCGCGATGCAGCAGCGCCTGTTCGACGTCATCCACCACGTGCACGCGCGACACCAGCATCTCGATGCTCACGCCGAGCACCGCGTCGAGCGCCGACAGCAGCCCGGTGAGAAAGAGGGTGGACGACTCGCGTGGGCGATGCGCGGCGATGGCCAGCATCTCGCACATCCGCGCCCGTTCGACGGCGCTGAGCAGGCGCTCGGCGTCGACGTCGGTGGCGCGAGGCGCTGACGCCGCCAACAGGAGCGCCAGCCAGCGGTGCAGCATCCCCCGCCCCACCAACTGGATAGCCTGGCGGATGGACGAAACGCCGGCCGTTCCCAACGCCGCGCTGTTGGCGATGCGCAGCAGCCGCAGGGCCAGGGCCGGGTCGGCCTGGAACGCTTCCTCGAGCTGCCGGTCGCTGACGTCGGGGTTGCCCAGCTGGTTGAGCAGCGTCACGATGCCGACCAGGCGCGGCGGCAGGTCACGGTCACCGACGATCTCGGGGCGGGAAAAGACGTACCCCTGAAAGAAGTCGAAGCCGGCCGTTTTCCAGATGGCCAGTTCCGTCGGTGTCTCGATTTTCTCGGCCAGGAGCTTGATGCCCCGGTGCGTTCGCAGGCGCGCCATCATGTCCGCCAGCGACGCCGGCGTCTGCCCCAGCACTTCAAGCTTCACCACCTGCGCCATCGCAATGAGTGGCTCGTATTCCGCGCCGGACACGAAATCATCGAGGGCCATTTCGTAGCCCGCGTCTCGCAGCGCGCGGCAGGCCGCGATGGTCTCGTCGTTGGCGGGCACGGTTTCGAGCAGTTCGATGACGCACCGCGTGGGGTCGAGCACACGCCATTGCTCCTGCAGCAGGAACTCCGCCGGCAGGTTGATCCACGCCCTGGCGCGCCCGATCAGGCGGTCGAAGCCGATGCTGAGCACGCCATTGATGAGCGTCGTGCTCGACATCGTCACGTGGTCGGCGCCCTGCGCCGACTGGGCGGTGCGCGCCGCGCGATAGAGGAGTTCGTACCCGACGAGCTTGTCCGCCCGATCAAAGATCGGCTGACGGGCGACAAGGACTTCGGGCAACTCCGATTCGGTCACGACGGCCTCAGGGTCAAACGGCACGAATTACTCTCGCGCCCCAAAACTAGTGCTCCCACGCGCGTGCCGTCTGCCATCGGGACTCAGAAGTCCTTCGCATCGCCACGCAGCACCCGCACGAGGTCGTCCACGTCGAAGGGCTTCTGCAGGAACGACACCTCGGCGGCGGGGAGGGCGGCGCGCACGGCATCGTCCGCAAGGTACCCCGACAAGAGGATCACGCGCAGGCCGGGTTGCACCCGTTGGAGACGAGTGGCCAACTCGGAGCCGCCCATCTGCGGCATGTCGACGTCGGCCACCAGCACGCTGAGCGCCGGGCGTGCCGCCTGCCATGCCTCGAGTGCGGCCACGCCATTGGCAGCCTCGATCACCTTGTAGCCCTCGCGCAGGAGCACCAGCCGCACGACGCGACGCACCGTGTCGTCATCCTCGGCCAACAGGGCGTACCGTCCAAGCGTCGGTGTCGCCTCCGGCAACGGGGCGTCCGTCCGCGCACGAGTCGACAACGCATCATCCACCGCCAGCGGGAAACCCAGGCGCATGATCGTTCCGGCCGGCGACGACTGCGCGGAGAGCCACCCTCCGCTTTGCTGAGCGAAGCCGAGCGCCGTCGGCAGCCCGAGACCACGCCCGGTGCCCTTGGTGGTGAAGAACGGCTCGAACAGGTGTGTGCGCGCCTCGACGGACAGTCCCATGCCGGTGTCGTGCACCGACACGTACGCATACTCGGCGTGTTCGTCCACACCGGCGGTGCGCGCTTCGGCTGTGCGGATACCGCGCGCCGTGGCCACCAGGATGCGCCCTCCGTTCTCCTCCATGGCCTCGCCCGCATTCTGGGCCATGGCGAGCAGTGCGTCACCGAACCCGACGCCGTCCACGCGCACCCTCCCCGCGTCGACGGCGTAGCGGAAATCGGCGGTTACCCCGGCGGGGAGTCGCTGCCGGATGGCCCCTTCGAGCGCGCGCACCGCGATGTTCACGTCCAGCAGCGTCGGCTGCAGCGGCTGCCGCCCAGACAGGGTCAGCAGGTCACGCGCCAGCCGCGCCGCGCTGGCGGTGGACTGCGCAATCTCACCCATCGCCTCGCGCACACGATCGTCGGCGCCCACCTCGTCCAGCAGGAGGTGGCTGCGGGCCGCGATCGTCGTGAGCAAGTTATTGAAATCATGGGCTATCCCGGCGGCCAACTGACGGACGGCGTCCGTCTTGGCCTGCATCGCCTGCCGCGTACGCAGTTCCTCACGCACCGTGACGTCGCGCAAGATGGCGGCCAGTTCACCGCGGTCACCGGGCAGGCGCCACAGCGCGCCATCCACGCGGACCGGGGATCCCGCATCGCGCCGGGCCAGCATGGGTTCCGATTCTCCCAGGCGCAGTTCGGCACCGACTCCCGCCGAAAATCGCTGCATCGTCTCGCGCAGCATGGATGCTTCGCGCACATCCACCAGCGTCAGGAGGTCGCGCCCCACCAGCGAGGCCGCCGGCGTGTCGAACAGGCGCACCGCCGCCGGGTTCGCCGTGCGCACGTGCAGCGTCCGGTCGAGCAGCAGCAGCGCATCGGTGGTCGACGCAATCAGGGTCTGCAACCGTTCTTCGGACTCCTCGGCGAGGCGACGCGCGTCTTCCATGACGAGCAGCACCATGCCAAAGCCGAGCGCGCCGAGCGTGAGCGTGTCGTAGGACACCTGATGCCGCACCAGCGACGCCAGCAGGACGCCGGCGGGCGATTCCGGTATGAGAATGGCAATGCCGTAGAGGGTCCAGAGCACCGCGTAGACGAACATCGCCCCGGAGGTGGCACGCGTGCCGAGCGTTTTGCGGGCACGCGGCAGGCGCCAGAGTCCCCAGGCGCCCGCACCGCACAGCACTGAAGCAAACGGCGACTGCCAGAGCACGGCCGCATTGGCGGTGTCCGACCACGACGCCGTGAGGAAGCCAAGGAAGGCCAGGATCGCCGTGGCCGGTCCTATCGGCAGCAGGCGTTCCGGGCGCCGGTAGGCGAGTACGCCGAGCAGCAGGAGCCCGAAGAAGATCAGTTTGCCCATCTGGTAGGCGGCCGAGCCCAGGAGTGGCGGCAACCCTGGAGTGTGGCGCGCAAACATCGCCAGCAGCGCCAGCGCCAGCACCGCCCAGCCTTTTTCCCACACCACGAAGTACGCTTGCGGCCGCACCTGCCGGCGCACCACGGCGAACAACACGGCAAGCAACGCCGCCGCACCGATTTCCATCATCAGCGCGTCCAGATTTTCGAACACCGGAGTTCCTTCGGGTAGTGTCTGCACGGGGATTGGGGTTCCCCTAATGTTGCCAGCGGAGACCACACGCGCGAGGGGGCGCGGGGCCTGCGCGTGCGGCACGCTCGGGCCGCGTTCCCACCATACGCGCGCCACGCATGCGCCCTTGGCAGTACATTCAATTGAAGCGCGGCGAGCCATGCGACCCGCGCCTCTCATATCCCGAAGGCCCCCCACAGGAGCCCCGATGCGTATCACCAAAGTCGGTGTCGTCGGTGCGGGCGTCATGGGGAGCGGCATCGCCGCCCTCGCCGCCTCCGCCGGCTTCCCCGTCGTTTTGCTCGACATCCCGGGTAGCGACGATCCGGCCTCGCCAGACCGCTCAGCACCCGCCCGCAAGGGTCTCGAGAAGGCCCGCAAGGCCAAGCCCGCCGCATTCATGGATGCGGAGCGCGCCGCTCTCGTCACCACCGGCAACACCGCCGACCATCTCGAGCTGCTGGCCGACTGCGACTGGATCGTCGAAGTCATCGTCGAACAGCCCGGTCCCAAGCAGGCGCTGTTCGCGCGACTTGAGCAGATCGCCCCACACGCCATCGTGACCTCGAACACCTCGGGGATTCCGATGGCGATTCTGCTCGAGGGACGCAGCGACGCCTTCAAGCAGCAGTTCCTCGGCACGCACTTCTTCAATCCGCCGCGCTACATGCACTTGCTGGAGCTCATCCCGACGCCGTTCACGGCGCCGGCGACGCTCGCGGCCATGCGCGAGTTCTCCGAGCGCACGCTCGGCAAGGGCATTGTGCTGTGCAAGGACGTGCCGGGCTTTGTGGCCAACCGCCTGGGCGTCTTCGGCATGTTCGCGACGTTCAAGCTGATGGAAGAGTTCAACCTCACCATCGATGAAGTCGACGGCCTGACCGGCGCATTGATCGGGCGCGCCAAGACGGCGACCTTCCGCACCGGCGACTTGTCTGGGCTCGATGTGCTCACGCACGTGAGCGCCGGGTTGTCGCAGGCCACGGGCGAGGACTTCTCGCTGCCGCCGTGGGTGCTCGAGATCGTGAAGCGCGGCTGGCTCGGCGACAAGACGGGTGGCGGCTTCTACAAGAAGAATGGCAAGGACATCCAGACGCTCGACTGGCACACGCTGGAGTACGTGCCGCAGCAGCGCCTGTCCACGCCCGAGATCGACGCACTGCTCAAGCTGCCGGTGGCGGCACGCCTCGCGAAGGTGCGCGACCTTCCGGGCCACTACGGCGACTTCCTGCGCAAGCTGCTGGCGATCATCGCGTACCACACCGCGCGACTTGCCCCCGAACTCGCGCACGACATCGCCAATGTGGACCGCGCCCTCGAGTGGGGTTACGGCTGGGAGGTCGGCCCGTTCCGCGTCATGGACGCGCTCGGCGTCGACTGGCTGCGCGGGCAGATCGAGCAGCTCGGGTTTGATGCGCCGCTCCTGTTCCATCACGCCGCCGACGGCTTCTACACCGGTGCCGGCAGCGCGGAGCAGATGGCGACGCTCAAGGGATACCAGGCGGTGCCGACCATCCCGCATCACCTGTCGCTCGCCGTACGGCGCGCCGACGGACGCATGGTGGACGAGAACAAGGAAGCACGCGTCATCGACCTTGGGGACGGCGTGCTCTGCCTCGAATTCTGCGGCAAGATGAACACGCTGGGCACGGGCGTCATGGAGATGGTGGCCCGCACACTCGACCGCGTCGGCAAGGGGCACTACGTCGGCCTCGTCATCGGCAACGATGATCCGCGCACATTCACGGCCGGCGCCAATCTCGCGCAGCAGGGTCCGGCGCTGATGAGCGGCGACTGGAAGGCCATCGAGGCCGGCATCGCGCGCTTTCAGGACACCTCGATGTCGCTGCGCCGCGCACCGTTCCCCGTGGTGGCCGCGCCATTCGGCCTCACCCTGGGCGGCGGCTGCGAGTTCTCGCTGCACTGCGACGCCGTGCAGCCGCACGCCGAGTTGTACATGGGACTCGTCGAAGCCGGCGTGGGCATCATTCCCGCGGGCGGCGGCACCAAGGAACTGGCGTTCCGGTTCACCAATGACCTCGCCGCGTACGACGAGGCCGACACGTTCGAGTCCGTCAAGCGCGCGTTCAAGCTCATTGCGCTGGCGCAGATGAGCACCAGCGCGCACGAGGCGCGCAAGCTCGGCTACCTGCGCGCCAGCGACCGCATTTCGATGAACCGCGACACGTTGCTCTCCGACGCCAAGGCGCGTGTGCTCGACCTGGCGCCGGGCTACGTGGCGCCGCCGCCGATGACGATGCGCGGGCTCGGCAGGGACGCGGTGGCCAACCTGGACTACGCGCTCTTCTCGTTCCTGGAAGCGGGACAGGCCAGCGCGCACGACGTGCGCATCGGCCACGAGATTGCCGTGGTGCTCGCCGGCGGCGACGGGCCGCCGCGTGACGTCACCGAACAGGACCTGATCGAACTCGAACGCGAAGCCTGCCTGCGCCTGCTGGGCACCAAGGAAACCCAGGCGCGCATGACGTACATGCTCGAAACCGGCAAGCCGCTGCGCAACTGACCGCCTCACTGACTACTGCGGGCCCGCCACACCCGGCGGGCCGGGAGAATAGGCAATGCAAATGAAGGACGCAGTCATCGTGAGCGCGGTGCGCACAGCCGTCGCTCGCGGCAAGAAGGACGGCGGACTGGCCACGGTACACCCCGTGGACCTGTCGGCCGAAGTGCTCAAGGCCGTGGTACAGCGCGCGAATTTCGACCCCGCACTCGTCGATGACGTGCTGTGGGGATGCGCGATGCCCGAAGGGGCGCAGGGGCTCAACGTGGCCCGCATGGCCGTGCTACGCGCCGGATTCCCGGTGGAAGTGTCGGCGGCCACGGTGAACCGGTTCTGTTCGTCGGGCCTCCAGACGGTGGCCATGGCCGCGCAGTCGATCATGACCGGCCTGTGCGACGTGGTCATCGCCGGTGGTGTCGAGATGATGAGCAACGTGCCCATGGGCGGGCATCACACGCGCCTGCACCCCGATATGATCGAGGAGAACATCGGCATGGGCTTCACCGCCGAGCGCGTGGCGAAGCAGTGGGGCATCACGCGCGACCAGGCCGATGACTTCGCGCTGGGTTCGCAGCAGAAGGCCGTGGCCGCCATGCAGCGCGGTGCGTTCGCCGGCGAGATCGTGCCGGTGCCGGTGCAGCGGGTCACGTGGAAGGGCGGCAAAAAGACATCCGTGCTCACGCAGTTCGCGGTGGACGAACTCGTGCGCGCCGAGACGACGCGCGAAGGGTTGGGCAAGTTGAAGCCCGCGTTCTCGGCCAAGGGCGTGGTGACGGCCGGCAACTCGTCGCCACTCAGCGACGGGGCGTCGGCACTCCTGATGATGAGCGCTGACAAGGCGAAGGCCTTGGGGCTCAAGCCGCTGGCGCGTTTCGTGACGTTCGCCGTGGCCGGCGTGGCGCCCGACATCATGGGCGTGGGTCCGATCAAGGCCGTGCCCAAGGCGCTGGCCAAGGCCGGGCTGACGCTGGGCGACATCAAGATGATCGAACTCAACGAGGCCTTTGCCGTGCAGGGACTGGCGGTGATGAACGAACTTGGCATGGACGCGTCGCGGGTGAACGTGAACGGCGGCGCGATCGCACTGGGTCACCCGCTGGGCGCCACGGGGGCCAAGCTCACCACGCAGCTCGTGCACGCACTCGGCAGTTCGGGCGGCGGGCTGGGCATGGTCACCATGTGCATCGGTGGCGGCATGGGGGCGGCGGGGATCTTCGAGGTGTTCGCGTAGCGATCGGATCGCTGCGTTCACTTCGTTCAACACGGAGACCGGAGTCGCGCGGAGGTTCACGGAGGACTGCAACGACTGAAGGGGGCGCGGGGGACATTTGTCCGCCGAGCCCCCTTCGAGTTATAGCCGTACTTCGTGTCTTCGTGGTGATCCGTTTCAGGGCCCTACTTCGGCCACCCCGTCTGTGGCAGCGCACGCGTGATGCGCAGCGCATTCTGGTAGTACACCTTCTTCAGCACCGCATCCGGCAGATCGATGCCGTAGAGTTTCCAGAACGCGTGATAGCCGCGGTAGTAGTCGAAGTACTCGTCACGCGTCTCGAAGACCCGCCAGTAGTACGGGTACTCCTCGGGTTGGTACGAGTCCTTGCCGAAGAGAATCCGGTCCTGGTACTTCACGAAGAAGTCGTGCGCGCCGCGCGGCTGGCGCCCAATGTCATACAGCACCGCACCCACCTCCGCGTTCACGTTCGGCATCTCGTCGAACATCTTGCCTAGGCGGGCGAGATCATTGGCGTGCCACCCCATGTGCGCCGCGACGAAGGTCGTCTTCGGGTTCCGGCGGAACATCGCGTCGCGCTCCTTCATCAGCTGCTCGAAGCTGGGATTCAGCTCCGCGGGATACCGCCGGCCAGGGAACAGCCCGAGTTCGAGCCACCGCTCATTCGTGTAGTCGATGGTTTGCCAGAACTCCTGCGGGTCAGCCGTATGGATGAAGACGGGGATCTTCAGCCGCGCCGCCGCCTGCCAGACCGCGTCGAGCGCGGGATCGTCGATCGTCAGACGCGTGCCGTCGGCTTTCTTGTATGACAGTCCAAGCCCCTTGCCGATCTCGCCAATGCCCACCGCGCCTGCGGCCACGTCGGCCTCGAGCTGCGCCACCGCCTTCTCAGCCCAGCCGGGACCGACCGCGCGGAAATCAATGCCGGCGAGAATGCGCACCCGATCCTTCATCTTCGGCGACGCGGCCACCACCGCCAGCTGACGCTTGAGCGCATCACCCGACGTGTTGTTGGCCGTCACCATCATGCCGAGGTTCATCGCGTCCATCTGGGCGCCCAGCTGCTCCAGCTCCGCGGCGCTTGTCATCTGCGATCCGGGATGCCCGTGGAAGTCGATGGCCGGGAACTTCGCCTTCGGCACCTTGTGCTCGGGCGTCACCAGCGTCGAGCGCGGGCGATAATCGACGATGCTCGGTACAGGCATCTCGGGGGCGCGGCAGTTGCGCGGCCGCACCTCGGTCATCCCCGGTGGGCACGGCTCACCATCCTTGACGATCGCGCCGCCGCGCGCACCCGGCGGGCCGCCAGGACCCTGCTGTGCGGAAAGGATGCCGGCAGCGAACACGAGCAGGCTGGGCGCAAGACGGACGAGACGGGGGACCATGGAATCTCCGGAAATGTTAGTGCGTTGCCAGCCAGTGCTCCGCCACGTCGGCCATCTGCGCGGCGTGGCGCGCGTCGTGATGCGCCACCAAGACTACCCAGGCGCGCAGTGTCAGCGGGCCGAGGAACGGGTGCGGAAAGAGATCGGAAGAG
>CANNKR010000079.1 GCA_947504615.1 Gemmatimonadota bacterium
GGCGAGAGCTTCGGCGAGGAACTGCGCGCGGCGTGCGCGCGCGTGGCGGGCCGCGATGCGCGTTTCCGCGCCGACGTCGAGGTGACGTTCGTGCAGTCACCCAACGACGTGCCCGTGGACGCGCTGATCGTGCGCACGCTGGCCGGCGCCGTGGCACAGGTGGACGGCATGAACGCCACCATCGAAGGATTGTCGTACTGGACCGACGCGGCGCTGCTGTCGGCGGCGGGGATCCCCGCCATCTGCTACGGCCCGGGGGACATCCGCCTGGCCCACAGTGCCACCGAGTGGGTGCCGGTATCCGAGGTACAGCGCGCCACCGCCGTGCTCGCCCAGACCGCCATCGACTGGTTTGGGGCGTTCTAGATGCAACTCTCGGTGAAGCAGTACGACGCGCTCGAGCGCGCCATCACGGACGGGCGGCGCATCTCGGTCTTTCGCCGCGGCACCGAGTTCCTGGTGATCCCGGAGCGCCTGGTGCTGCGCCAGCGCCGCGAGTGCATTGAAGCGCGGCATCCGACCACCGGCGACCACCTGACGATCTGGATCGACGAAGCGGACTCGGTGGAGATCGTGCGATGACCGGCGAACTGGTGGCGATTTACGCCGACGAGTCGTGCCTGGGCAACGGCAAGGACGGCGACAACCCCGGCGCGGCGGGGGTACTCATCGAGTACGAGCGGCCGGGCGGTGGCCTGGTGCGCCGCGACCTCTGGGTGAGCGAGCGCGCCACCACGAACAATCGCATGGCGCTCATTTCGGTCACGGAGGCACTCGGCGCCATTGGCGCCAAGGGGGGCCGCTTTCGCGTGGTCTTCACCACCGACTCGCGCTACATCGTGGACGGCATGACCAGCTGGGTGCACGGGTGGGCACGCAACGGCTGGAAGCGCAAGACCGGCGCGATCGAGAACCTGGAACTGTGGCACGATGCCCTGGAGGCCTGCGAGGGGCACGCCATCGCATGGCGCTGGGTGCGCGGGCACAACGGACACGCGCAGAACGAATACGCCAACTACCTCGCCACGCGCGCGGCCGCCGAGCAGACCGCCAGCGGCGGCCTGGTGGAGTCGGAGTTCGACGCGTGGATGGCCGAGCAGGTAGCCAAGCGCAAGAAGGTGGGCGCGCCCGACGGATTTCCCGATGGCGCCCGCTTCACGCCGCACGCATCTTTGCCTCGAATCAGCTGAGGGGACCATGGCCGACGAACTCGATCTCCTGTTCCGCGCGCTGGTGCTGCGCGTCCGCGATGTCCGCCCCGAGCACCTGTCGCGTCCCTTCGAGGTCGCCGACATCCTGCGCACGTTCGTGCCGTATCGTGGCACGCGCGCCGAGGTGGGCGTGGAGACGGCGGAGGATTACGAGGTCGTGATCCTGCGTCTCTTGTCCGGCGAGCGCGGCTACGTGTTTTCGGACGACGCCATGCAGGAGGACTTGCGGCGAGAACTGGACTCGGGCAATCCCGACCTGCGCGCGCTGCAGGCGTATGGGACCGCCAAGGTGACACTGGCACAGCACGCCATGCGGCAGGTGTTGGAAGCCTCGCCGACGGCGACCGTGCCGGGTGACGCACCGACGGTCGCGCCGCCGGCCACACCGAACATTGCGCCGCAGGCACCCGCGCTCGACGCACTCAGTGCGCAACTGTCGCCGACGCTCGCGGAACTTGGCGAGGCCATAGCCGGCGCCGGCGAGGGCAAGTCTCGCCAGTCGTTCCAGCCTCGGGCGTCGCGCTTGCCGGACCCCAGCGCCGAAACGCCGACGCGCTCACCGCGCCCCGGCTGCCGGTTCTGCGGCCAGGCGCTTCCCGAGGGTCGAGACGTCACGTTCTGCCCGCAATGCGGCCAGAACCTGAAAGTGCGCCGGTGCGCCGGTTGCAGCGCCGAGGTGGAGCCGGGGTGGAAGTTCTGCGTCTCCTGTGGCCGGGCGTCCGCCGGCTGACGGGCATGACGGCCGCAACAACAGCACCGGATGGCTCGTACGGGGGCATGAGGCGCGGCGTGCGCGCCCCCCATGTTACTCCCGCGATCATGTCCCGACTTCGACTGTTTCTCGCGTTCCTCGCTGCGGTGACCTTCGGCGCGCCCGTCGCCGCGCAGTCGCGCGATTCGCTGCCGGTGCGCACCAATCAGTGGCCGGTGAAGACGCGAGAGTTCGTGGATCTCTGGCTGCACGGGTTCGCGCTGCTGGCCGACGACTCGCTGCCGGTGCCGTTGTTCCGCCGCGGCTACGCCGAAGCCATCACGGTGGAGAAGAACCGCCGCGGGATCGTGACCGACCTCGATGCCAACGCCGACTCCTTGCGTGCGCAGCTCAGGAAAAACGCATCGCTGGCCGGCGCGCAGTTTGCCGCCCTCGCGTTCGAGAGCGAAGCGGAGATGGATCGCGGGTTCGAGGCATTCTTCTCCACCAATGGCGAGCCGCGCAAGGCGACGAACAGCCAGGCGGCGCAGATGATCTCGTATCTGGCGGGATATTTTCCGAACGCCGATGACCGGGCGTGGGCGCGACGGTTCACGAACGCGCTGCAGAGCGAGCGTACGAAGTTCCATCATGTGTGGTGGGTGGAGGAACAACGACGCCGAGCGCAGGCCCTGGCCACCGTCGATTCGTTGTGGCAAGGAGTGCTCCGTCCGTCGCTGAGCCGCTTTCTCGCGGGTACCAAGCAGGTTGGCGGCAGTCTGCTGCTCGCGCTGCCGCTGGAGGGCGAGGGGCGCACGATGCCGTTCGGCCAGCGACAGAACGTGATCGTGGTGCCGTTGCCCGACAGCGCCGGGGCCGCCGCCGACGCACTCTACGTTCTGGCGCACGAACTGGTCGGGGCGGTGGCATCGTCGGTGGTCGAAGACAACCTGTCGCCGGCCCAGAAGCGCGCTGGCGAGGGTGAGCGGCTGACCGCCATTGCCCTGGTGCGCGGCGGCCTGATGCTGTTGCAGCGGGCGGCCCCGCAGATGGCCGAGGGGTATGCCCGCTTCTACCTGCGCGTGGCGCGTGTGACGTACACCGACAACCCGCTGGACGCACTCGAGCGGGCCTTCCCGCTCCACGCCGACCTGGCGGGCACCCTGCGCAGGCAGATCGACCTCTCGTTCGGGGGCATCTGAATGCACATCACTCGAACCGGTCCACCATGACGACCCCGGGTTCTCTCCCAACCGACTCCCGGGCGCTCGATCGCGCGGCGCTCGAGCGCGTGCTCGCGCGCGCCATGGAACTGCACGTGCGAGGGGATGGCACGGAGAACGACAGCGAACAGCTGAGCGAGGCCCGCGTGCTGGACATCGCGCGTGAGGTCGGCATAGCGCCCGAGGCGGTGCGGCAGGCCATGGCCGAGGAACGCGCCCGCTCCCCACTGGCCGCCGCGCAGCGCGAAAGCGACCAGATGCTCGGTGATCCAACAGTCTCCGCCGCGCGCGTGCTCGGCGGCGCGCCCGGTGAGCTGCTCGGCAAGCTGGAAGCGCTGCTGATGCGCGACGAGACCTTGGGCGTGATCCGGCGTTTTCCCGATCGGCTGGTGCTGGAACCACGGCAGGGATTGATGGACCAGCTTGCGCGATCGGTGGATTTCGGAGGCAAAGGCTACTACCTGTCGCGGGCCAGCGAGGTGGTGGTGAGTGTGGGCGCGGTGGATGGCACCCGCGTTCACGTGGCGCTCGCCGCGGATCTGCGGCCCGCGCGGCGCAAGCGGCTGGCGATTCCCGTGGTGTTGCTCGTGCTTGGGGCACTCGCCGGGGCGCCGTTGATCGTGCTGACCCCGCTGTACCCGTGGCTCGCGGCGGTCCCGCCACTCGTGTTCGGGTGGGTCGGCTGGCAGTGGGCGCGCAGCTCGTGGCGCGCGATGCGCCGGCAGGCGCTGGTGTCGCTGGAACGGTTGCTCGACAAGGTGGAGTACCCGGACAAGCCGACGCCCACGCAGCAGTTGATGGACGGCCTGGCCAAGAGTTTCCTGCCACCGAGATAGCGCGGGGGATTCGGTGGTGTTTCGCCGACGGGTGGATGCCCGCGAACCCGCACGGTAGTTTCCGCACGATGCCCACGCCCGACACTCCGACCCGCGTCCGCGACGCCGAGCGCTATGCGCGCGAGGTGCTGCCCGCCGTGTCGCGAACGTTCTCGCTCTCGGTGCAGGTGCTGCCGGGTGCGCTGGGGCGTGCGGTGCTGTGCGCGTACCTGTTGTGTCGCATCGCGGACACGGTGGAGGACGACGGTCACGCCTCGCCCGAGCGAAAGGCGGCGTTGCTGGGAGAGTTCCTTGCCTGTCTCGATTCGGCCGACGCCGCCGATGCCTTTCCGGCGCAGGCAGCCGACATCCAGGGTGATGTGGCGCACGTGGGGTTGCTGCGGCACACGGATCTGGTGTGCGTGCTCTTCCGGTCGCTGCCACCACGGTCACGAGATCGCGTGGCGCACTGGGTGCGCGAGATGGGGCGCGGCATGGCGTCGTTCGTCCTGCGCCATCCGCAGGGTCTGCGCATCCAGACGCTGGAGGAATATCGCGAGTACTGCTATTACGTGGCCGGCACGGTGGGCTGCATGGTGACGGAGTTATGGCGTGAACATGGGCCGGCGCTGTCGCCGCCGCGCTACGAGGCGCTGTGGGCGCGTTGCACGCAGTTCGGCGAGGCGCTGCAGACCGTGAACATCCTGAAGGACATCGCGGTGGATGCCGAGCGGGAAAACGCCATCTATGTACCCGAGCAGATGCTGGTGGCCCACGGCAGTTCGCAGGCGTTGCTACTCGACCCGGAGCGCGTCACCGAAAACCGGGCGGCCGTGGGGGAGTTCATTGCCCTGGCCTGGACCGACCTCGATGTGGCGTTCGAATACCTGCTGTTGTTGCCGCGTCGCGCCCTGGCGATTCGCGCCTTTTGCGTACTGCCACTGCTATACGCATACGCCACGTTGCGCGAGCTGACGCGCACCGATGCGATGCTGCGCCCCGGCGGTACGGTGAAGATCTCGCGACGTGAAGTGAAGTCGTTGATGATCGCGGGCCTCGGCGCGCTCGCCAGCAATGCGCTGTTGCGCCGCCTCGTGGCGGTGGTGCGCGTGCGGCCGTTCACCCCGTTGGCCCGCGAGACATGACGACTGCGCCACGGGGAGACGACGGCAGACTGCGGACGCCAGACGGCTTTCGCGGCGTCTTTCGGACCGACGCAAGCGCCTGTGCGGTATACAGCGAGAGCGCCGGCATTGCCCGCACGATCCCCGACGCGGTCGCGGTGCCGGTGGACGCCGACGATGTGGTGACGCTGGTCCGATGGGCGGCCGAACACCATGTGCCGCTGGTACCGCGCGGCTCGGCCAGCTCGATGGCCAACGGTGCCGTGGGGCACGGCGTGGCGCTCGACCTCTCGCGCCTGGACTGGATTGGGGAGGTTCAGGGCGAGACCGCGTTCGTGAGTTGCGGTCCCGGCGCGCTGCGCAACTCCGTGAACGCGGCGGCAGGGTTGCACGGGCTTCGCTTTCCGGTGGATCCCTCGTCGGGTGCGTTCTGCACCATGGGCGGCATGGTGGCCGCCAATGCAGCCGGCACGCGCACGGTGAAACTGGGCGCGACTCGCGCCTGGGTGCGGGGGCTCGACTGCGTGTTTTCCGATGGCTCGCGTGCGTGGGTGCGCCGCGGGGAACCGCGCCCCAAGGTACCGGCGTTGCGCGCCTTCCACACCGACGTATCGCGCGACGCCGCCGAGCGGGGCGCGTCACTGGCGCACGTGGGGGTGCGCAAGGAGTCGAGTGGGTACGCGCTGGCGGATTACGCGCGCACCGGGGATGTGATGGACATCCTGATCGGGAGCGAGGGAACACTCGCCATTTTCGTCGGCATCGAACTGGGGCTCGCCCCGCTTCCGGTGGCCAGCCTGTCGATGCTGGCGTCCTTCCCCACGCTGGAGGGCGCAGTGCAGGCCGCGGGGCGCGCGGCGCAGTTTGGCGCCAGCGCCGTGGAACTGCTCGACCGCACCTTCCTGGAGGTCGTGCGCGCGGAGGCGGCGAGACTCGCCATTCCCGAAGCCACCGAGGCGGTGCTGCTGATCGAGGCGGAGGGTGACACACACGCCGCCGCCGATACCCTGGCCCTCCGCCTCGTGGACGCCTGCCGGGCGTCCGGCGCCGGGCAGGTGGTCATGGCACCGGACGCGGCGACGGCTGAACGCATCTGGCACATTCGTCACGCGGCCAGCCCGATCCTGAACGCCCTCGACCCGCACCTGTCGTCGATGCAGTTGATCGAGGACGGCGCCGTGCCGCCGGCGCGGTTTCCGGACTACGTGCGCGGCGTGCGCGCCGCACTCGACCGGCATCGGGTGCGCGGCGTCATCTTCGGTCACGCCGGCGATGCGCACGCACATGTCAACGCACTGATCGACGTGCGCGACGCCGACTGGAAAGCGCGTACCCGGGCCCTGCTGGATGATGTCACGGGGTTGGTGGCCCTGCTGGGCGGCACGCTGGCGGCAGAGCATGGCGATGGCCGCCTGCGGACCCCGCTGCTGTTCCGCGTCTGGGACGCACGGGCCGTGGCGCTCTTCGCCCGGGTGAAACTGGCCTTTGATCCTGAGGGCATCCTCAACCCGGGCGTGAAGGTGCCGGGCGCTGGGGACGATCCGTTGGCCTCCATCAAGTACGACCCATCGCTGCCACCACTCCCCGCCGCGGCGCGCGCCGCGCTCGACCACGTGGTGGGCGAGAAAGCGTGGGCCTCGTACCGGCTGGGACTGCTGGCCCACGAGTAGAGCCCCATCGCACATCGCACCACGGACGCACGGCCCTCACGCGATCGCCGTGCGCGCAATAAATTCGAGTTGTCCGCCACCCCTCACCTCGCCATCGATGCCGCATTTCTATACCGAGCCCAAGGTCAGCGTTCTCGCCCGCCCCTCCTTTGCCGAGCCGGCGCACCTTCCCGTCCAGTGGATGGGTGAGAGCACCGACGGCGAGCGACTGGCCGAGTTCGCCGGCCGCCTGTGCTACATGAGCCAGAAAAACCCGGCCAGCCGCAGCACGCGCGATTACCTGGAGAACATCAAGAAGCAGGGACACGGGTCGGTGCTCGAACATGCGAGCTACTCGCTGCTGCTCGAGGGGGTGAGCCGCTCGCTGACGCATGAACTGGTGCGGCATCGGGCCGGCTTCGCGTACTCGCAGCTGTCGCAGCGCTACGTGGACGAGAGCCAGGCGGCGTTCGTCATTCCGCCGGCGATCATCGGCGACGAGGCACTGACCGCGCAATGGCAGGCACAGGTGGAAGGCGCCCAGGCCACGTACGTCGCGCTCGTGGACAAGCTGATGGAACGCTACAGCTGGGTGGCCGACAAGGTGCATCGCCGCAAGATGGCGCGCGAAGCGGCCCGCGGCGTGCTGCCAAACTCCACGGAGACCAAGATCGTGGTCACCGCCAATGCGCGCGCCTGGCGCACCATGCTGGAACTGCGTTCGAGCGAGGGCGCCGAGCAGGAAATTCGCCGGCTCTCGCTGATGGTGCTGCGCACGCTGCAGGCGGAGGCGCCCGGCTTCTTTGCGGACTTCGAGGTCTACACCGCCGAGGATCGGGTGGACGCGGCACGGATCTCGTACCACAAGGTCTGATCGCCCGTTCGCCGGCTTTCCCGGCGAGAGAAATAGACCGGGGGGAACTGCAAGCCACACGCAGTTCCCCCCGGTCGTTGCTTTCGGCCCTCTGGGCCGTTTACTCGTCGATCTCTTCCTTCTTCTCCTTGTCCGCCTCGGCGATCACCTTGGCGGCGGCCTCGGCCGGCATCAGTTCATACATGTGGAACTTGTGCACAAAGGTACCGCGGCCGTGCGTCATGGACTGCAGCTTGGTGGCGTACAGGTACAGTTCGGACTGCGGCACGATGGCCTTCACCTTGGTACCGACCCCTTCTTCCACGTCGGAGCCGAGGATGTGGCCGCGCCGCCCCGAGATGTCGCCCATGACGTCGCCGAGGTAGAGGTCCGGGGTGAAGACTTCCACTTCGTCGAGCGGCTCCAGCAGCACCGGACGGCACTTGGGCGCGATGTTTTTGAAGCCCAGGATGCCCGCCATGCGGAAGGAGGCTTCGTTGGAATCCACCGAGTGGCTGGACCCGTCGAAGCACTCGCAGATGAAGTCGACCACCGGATAGCCCGCGAGGATGCCGCGCTCGGCGGCCTCCTGCACACCCTTGTCGACGGCCGGGATGTACGCGCGCGGAATGACGCCGCCCTTGATGGCGTCCACGTATTCGTAGCCCTTCCCGCGCGGTGCCGGACGCAGCCTGATCCAGCAGTCGCCGAACTGCCCGCGACCCCCCGACTGCTTCTTGTGCCGCCCCTGGCCCTCGGCGTGCGAGGTCAGCGTCTCGCGATAGGCGATGCGCGGTGTGCGCAGCTCGGCCGTGACGTTGAGCAGGCGCTTGAGGCGCGCCATCGACACCTCGATGTGCCGCTCGCCCATGCCACTGAGGATGGTCTCGTGAGTTTCCGGGTTGTAGTGCGTCTCAAACGTCGGATCCTCGTCGTGGAGCCGGTGCATCCCCACCTGCAGTTTTTCCTCGTCGGCGCGTGCCGCCGCGCGCACGGAGTACGTGACGAGGGGCTGCGGAAACTCGATCTGCGGCAGGCGGACCGGGTGCTCCTTGGTGGAGAGCGTGTCGTTGGTGTGCGTGTTCTTCAGCTTGGCCACGCAGCCGATGTCGCCCGGGAAGAGGCGCGGCACCTCGACGCGTTCCCTGCCCTGCGGGATAGCGAGGTGCACCAGCTTCTCGGCGACGTCGCGCGTCGCGTTGAAGACTTCCTGGCCGTTGGCCACCGTGCCGCTGAAGGTGCGGAAGTACGTGACTTCGCCGACGTGCGGCTCGGCCATCGTCTTGAAGGCCAGCGCGGTAAAGGGCGCACCGTCCTCCGGATGGATATCGACGGTCTTGTCCCCCTCGGAGCCCTTGAACGCCTTCTGCTCCTCCATGTCGTACGCGGAGGGCATCAACTGGACGAGGAAGTCAAGCAGCGTGCGGGCGCCCCACGTGAGCTGCGCGGAGCAGCAGAGCAGCGGGAAGAGGTCCTGCCGCTTCATGGCCTCTTTCATCGCCGCCATTTCCACGTCGCCGGGAATTTCTTCGCCGTTGAAGAATTTCTCGAGCAGGTTGTCATCGGTGGCGGCGACCGCCTCGACCATCTCCTGGTGGTATTTCTCGAACCGGGCGCGCTCGGATTCGGGAATGTCCGTCTCCTGATATTCGCCGGCCTTCGTGCCGGCGCTGAAGATGTGCGCCTTCTTGGTGAAGAGATTGATGATGCCCTTGAAGTCGGCCCCCGCGCCAATGGGGATTTCCACCGGGACCACCTTGGCCGTGAGCTTGTCCTTGATCGACTGGTAGGCCGCGTCGAAGTCCGCGTGTTCCTTGTCCATCAGGGCAACTACAAAGAGCACCGGATCGCGACGGCGCATGGCCTCGCGGAACATCCGCTCGGTGCCCACTTCCACCCCGGCTGCGGCGGCGATGGTCACCAGCGCGCCGTCGGCGGCCGTGAGTCCGGCAATGGCATCGCCCTGAAAGTCCAGGAACCCTGGCGTATCGATCAGGTTGATCTTGCAATCGCGCCATTCGGCGAAGGCGCAGCCCATGGAAATAGAAAAACCGCGCTCGACTTCCTCCGGAGAGGTCACCGTCAACGCGGTCCCGTCTTTCACCTGCCCATGCCGCTTGCTGCTTCCAGACACGAATGCGAGAGCGTCAACCAGGGTGGTCTTGCCACTCGCACCGTGCCCCACTACAGCGACATTTCTAATGGCCTCACTTCTGTATTCCTTCATACGGCCCTCCGCCGTTCTGGACGGCGATGCGTGGTTAAGTGAGCATCCGACATGGGACGGCGGGCGTCAAGGGTACGGATACCTGAAGGGATGTAAGGGATTGGAGGCGGGGGGCGGGGTTCCGCGCATCCTCGGCATCATTTGGAGGCCCCCCCGGCCTGACGTACAGAGGGGCCCGCTCATCGCGGGCCCCTCTTGGCGTCGAAACGCCGATCGCTGACGGAACAGAGTTCGTCTAGTTCTCCTCGAGGTCCATATCGTAGGTAAGGCCTTCGGCTTCACGAAGCACGGCCAGCACCGCCTCGGTGCCCGCCATGCTCGACGCGAACGCCGGCGTGGGGGTGAACGAGAACGTGACCGCGCGGCGGGTACCCTCGGGCCAATCGGCCATGAGCAACCCACCGACCAAGCGACGGATGGCCTGCCCACACTCCACCAACAGCGACTGGGCCGTCTCGGCCAGCACCGCAAGCGGAATCTGCAGGTCGCGCGTCACCAACTCCCCGGTCGTATCGTCCCGCCAGGCGGCATCTCCTACCGCCCCGCGTTCCGGCCAGACCCCGACATGCCGCACCGTGTCGGCCCGGTCGTCAGCCGAGCGCCGGGACTCGAGCGCCGCAGCCAAGGCGAGCGCCAGCGATTCGGGGCTGGGAATGCCATACAGCGTCACGACTTCGCGCGACGGCCATTCCATCGTAAGGGGCGACGGCACGGAGCTGACATACGCGAGCACACTCGAGTGCTCAGGCGGCTGCTCCTCTACCATCACAAGAACGTCCATGGGAAACCTCCAAGTGCTTCCGTCACCCTGTAGTACCAGCAAAATCCGGGCCGCGTCACACACTTTGCGTCACGGGTCCGTCACGAAACCCTGTATGGAGGTTCGACGCCTCGCATGCATTTCCGTAGTGCTGGCGACGGGCGCGCAGCGGTGGGACCTTTCCGGCGTGGTTCGGCACCGGAATGCAGGCAGGGTGCGACAATTCAGGCACATCGCGATCGCCGATTCGCCGTTCAAATTCGATGCGTCCGCGATCGCCGGACGAATCGACGGCGGATGGAGGCATTAACAGCGGCACGACGGCACCGTCTCTTTCAGCAACACTTCCGGAGCCCCGCATGCGCCGTCTACCGATACTGCTCGTCGTCGTCGCCTGCCATGGCGGTGCCCCTGCCGCGTCGGCTCCGGCGGTCGACGCGCGGGGGATCGCACTCCGAACGCAGACCGCGGACCAGCAGGTGGGCCACGCGCTCAGCCGCCTGACCTTTGGTGCCCGGCCGGGCGACGTGGAGACGGTGCGCGCGATGGGCGTGGATCGCTGGATCGAACAGCAGTTGCACCCCGAGCGCATCGATGATTCACGCTCGGACGCCTGGGTGAACCAGTTCGAGGCCACGACGAGCACGGCCGCCGAGTTGGAAACACGGTACCAGAACCCGGGAACGCTCGCGAACCTCCTGGGGCGGCGAAGCGCCGGCGGGCTGACGCGCGAGGACTCAGCACAGGTGCGCGAGGCACGGCAGCACCTGCGCCGGATCGGGGAGGAAGTGCAGCTGTCGCACGTGGGACGCGCGCTCCAGAGCGAACGGCAGTTGCAGGAAGTGCTGACCGACTTCTGGCTCAACCACTTCACCGTGTTCTCGGGCAAGGGGGTGCGCGAGCAGTACTACCTGGCGGAGTACGAGAACCGGGTGATCCGTCCTCGGGCGCTCGGCAAGTTCCGCGACCTGCTGGGGGCGGTGGCCAAGAGCCCTGCCATGCTGTTTTACCTCGATAATTGGGAGAGCGCGGCCGACAGCGGGCGGCCGCGGCTCGTCGCCGCGACCCAGCGTCGCCGCCCCGCCGGACGGAATCCGCAGTCCCCCGGGGTGCAGCAGTTGCAGCGGCGCGCGCGCGCGGGCCTCAACGAGAACTATGGCCGCGAACTGCTCGAGTTGCATACGCTGGGCGTCGATGGCGGCTACTCGCAGCAGGACGTCATTGCGGCGGCGCGCGCGCTGACCGGCTGGACGATCGCGGGGCCACAGCAGGGCGGCGGCTTTGCCTTTGTGGCGTCGATGCACGACGCCGGTGCCAAGACCGTGCTCGGACGCACACTGCGGGCGGGCCGCGGCATCGAAGACGGCGAGGAACTGCTGGACCTCGTGGCGCGGCATCCGAGCACTGCGCGGTTCATCGCCTTCAAGCTGGCACGGCGCCTGGTGAGTGATACCCCCAGTCACGCACTGGTGGACCGGGCCGCCGCGACCTTCACGCGGACCGATGGCGACATCCGCGAAGTCGTGCGGACCATCGTCACGAGCCCTGAATTCTTTTCGGCCGAGGCGTACCGCGCCAAGGTGAAGACACCGTTTGAGGTCGTGCTCAGCGCGCTGCGCGCGGTCGGTGCGGCGCCCGATCTGACCCCGCGCACGGCGCAGCTCATCGCAGGCCTCGGGCAACCGTTCTTCGGACATCAGACACCCAACGGGTGGCCGGAGACGGCCGATGGCTGGCTTGGGACGGGCGCCATACTCAACCGGATCAACTTCGGCCTCCTGCTGGCCAGCGGTCGCGTACCGGGAGCGAATCCGATGTCATTCCCTGGCGTCGAGACGATCCGGACCGCGCCGCGCGAGCGACAGGTGGA
>CANNKR010000080.1 GCA_947504615.1 Gemmatimonadota bacterium
AACTTCACGATACGCCCATGCGCTTCGTCATCTTCTGCCTTGCGACCCTCCTGGCGTTGCCTGCGCCTGCGCAGGGAACGCTCACCGGCCACGTCCGCGACCCAGCCGGCTTTGGGATCGCGAGCGCCGAGGTGCGGATAGCCGTCGGGCCGCCGGGCGCCGCGCCAACCGCCCAGCCGGGCACTCCGCCGGGGTCACCGGGCACCCCGCCCGCCACGATCACCGATGCACACGGGGCGTTTCGCATTCTGGGGGTACCGGCCGGCACCGTCACGGTGTCGGCCCGACGCATCGGCTTTCGCCCGGGGTCGCACGGCGTCACCGTGACCGATGGTCAGACGGTGGACGTGACCGTGGCCCTCGCCTTTACGGCGTTGCAGCTCGAGCCGGTGATGGTGAGCGCGCGCCGGGAACCGTTCGACGCACGGCTCGCGGGGTTCCAGCTTCGGAGTCAAAAGCGTATTGGCACGTTCATGAACCGCGAGCGGATCGAGGCGTCGGCCTCGTCCACGTTCAGCGACCTGCTGCGCAGCGTGCCGGGCGTGCGCATGGGCGCCTCGACCACCGGCATCCGGAACTCATTGCGCTTCCGGGGATCGAACTGCGCCCCGCTCGTGTTCATCGACGGCTTCCCCGCCTCGGCCGATGAGTTCGATGTGGACATCATCGATCTGGCCAGCGTGGAAGGGATCGAAATCTACATGGGGATGCTCACGGTCCCCGCGGAGTTCAACGCGCCGCGCGGCCTAGAGCACTGCGGCGTCATCGCGGTATGGTCGCGACCCTACCGTCCGTCCCCGCGGCCGGCAAAGACGGTGTCCCCAGCCGAACTCCAGCGGATGGTGGAGTCCGCGGCGGTGTACACCGTGGACGACGTCGACACCCCCGCCCGCATCGTCCAGGACAGCTTCTCCCCGGTGTATCCCGACTCGCTCTGGAAGACCCGGACCGGCGGGCAGGTCACCGTCGAGTTCGTGGTCGATAGCAATGGCTTGGTCGAGATGCCATTCTTCAGTGTCGTGTCGGCGTCACATGTGGAATTCGGCGAATCGGTGCGCGAGGCGCTCGCCCGCGCCCGCTTCGCCCCGGCGATGCGACGCGGACAGCGTGTGCGCCAACTCGTACAGCTCCCCATCCGCTTTTCGCGACCAGCAGCATAGCGCCGGGTCTGCACGCACCGGCCCTCGTGCCGTTGCACGAGCCAACTTGATCGGGAGAGTACACGTGACAATGCGAATGAATGGACTCGCGATGGCCCTGGTGGCTTCGGCCGCTGGCTGCGCGAGCGCCGGCGGTGGAGCGGCCGCGCGGGCCGCCAAGGAGGCGGAGGCGGGGGGACGTGAGCCGGGCCAGCCGAGCATCAGTACGGCGGTGGCGCTCAAGGGCACCTTTTCCATGGTCCTGAAGAGCTCCGGCAGCGTGGGACCAGCGAACAAGGTGCGGGTGGACGGCTCGGTGAGTGTGGTGTCGGCCGGGATGGGGAATTCCAAGACCCGGGTGCGGTTGATGGCGAACTTCCCGATCAGCAACGAACAATTGCCCTGGGCCATCGCACCGGGTGCCTGCGGCAATGGCGCCATCGCGGTCGCCGCCGTCAGCAAATTCGGGACGATCGACGTCGGCTCCAGCGGGCGCGCCACGCTCGAAGCGGACCTCGCGATCGTGCTCACCCCCGGCGAGCAGTATCACGTCGAGGTGTATCGGTCGGGGCAGACGCTGGCCGACGTGATGGCGTGCGCGACCCTCCGCAAGGAGAAGTAAGACAGGGTCGGACGCCGGAGGGGACGAACAACAGGGGGCGTGCCTTTCGGCACGCCCCCTGTTGTTCTGTGCTGCCTTGCTGCTGCCGCCCGGCGTGCTCCTTACTTGCCGGTCGGATTCTGGGTCGCACCACCGAACGTGTAGATCGGCAGGCCCAGCGTTTCCAGTTCCTTCGCCGGCACCGGGATGTGGCGCGGCGTGCCGATCTGCAGGTTGTCGAGACGACGACGCTGGTACAGCGCGTTCACCGTCGAGAACAGTTCGATGTCCTGCTCGTAGGCGATGTACGTCAGCAGCTTCGCGGCACCATCGCCCGCTGCGGCAGCGGTCAGATGGCCGCGCGTGACGCGCGTCTTGTTGACGAGCGTCGCGGCGCGGGCCAGGTCGCCACCGGTGCGGCAGAGCGCCTCGGCGATGAGCAGGTCGTTTTCGGCCGCCAGCGTGTACGGCTGCGGGCCTTCCGCGCCCGGGGAGTTGTTCCAGCCGTAGTACTGATAGCGCCCGTAGAAGTACGGGCTCTGCTTCCAGATGCCGCGCGCCACCTGACCGACCACGTACCCCTCGTACGAGAAGTCCGCGCTGCCGGAGATGTAGTTGCCGTCGTCGTCGTAGGCGCTGGTGGCCTGCAGCCGCGCGTCGTGCACGGCCCCCGGGGCCACCTTGGTGCCGTCAAACTTCGCCGGCACGTTCGGCGACATCATGTTGATGACCTGCACGTCGACGGGGACGCCCCAGATGGAGTTGATCGTCGCCGGGAAATCCGCATACCAGTTGACGTAGCCATCGCCGATGATGGAGATGTCAAACGGCGTGCCGCCGTTGCCGCTGATCCCCTTGTCGGCGTAGCCAAGGATCTTCGCCCACGACAGGGCGTCCGTCTCGGCCTTGGTGCGCGCCGAGTAGGCGAGCGCGCGGGCCGCGAAGGTGTTGGCAATGCGGTTCAGCGTGGAGCCGCTGAGCTTGACCTTCTCGAGCGGGAAGACCGAGTTGGGATACTCGTACGTCTTGCCAACCGAGGCCGCGATGACCGCGTCCCACTTGGTCATCGCCGCCGTGATGACGTCCTGGTACTTCACCAGCACCGGCAAACCGGTGGCGTTCTCGTCGACCACGAACGCCTTGTCGAAGATGAGTCCGAGTTCGGTCAGGGCTGAAGCCTGGGCGAACATCGCCAGCGTCTTGTACTGGTCCGTCTCTGCGTCGGTCGACAGCTTGACGCCCGCCTTGAACGCCTTGAGGGCGTCGTTGGCAGCGCCGAGGGCGCCGTACTGTCCGTTCCACGGCGTCTCCGCCACGGCCCGGTCGGAGCCGGCCGAACTGTTGCCGTACGGGATCCGCGGCTCTTCGTTGTTGAAGCGCATGCCGAAGTTGCCGTAGTTCGCCGTCACATGGTCGGCCGTGACGTCGAACATCAGGTACGGCTCGACGGTCGTGGCGTAGACGTACCACGTATTCAGCGACGACGCGGCCACGCTCTTCACGTCCGCAGGCGTGGCAAGCGCGCGGAGCACGTCCGGCGCGTCGTTGTTCTTTACATCCAGCACAGGCGTGCAGGCGCTCGCGACGAGCAGCGCCGCGGCGGCAATGGCGCCAAATCGAGTGGATCGCATCATGGGATTATGTCTCCTCATCGGTCAGAAGGTGAGTTCGAACTGGCCGGTGATCTTGCGGAAGTTGGGATACTTGAAGCCGTCGATCCGGAAGTTGAAGTCGTTGCCCGACGACACTTCTGGGTCGAAGCCGGTGTAGTTGGTCCAGGTCTTCAGGTTGCGGCCGATCAGCGCGAACTTCGCCCCCTTGATCACCCGGGTGAGCTGTGCGGCTTCGAGCAGGCGCTGGCTGAACGTGTAGCTGACCGACAGTTCGCGCAGCTTCACGTAGGAGCCGTCCTCCACGTACACGTCGTTCGCGTTCAGGGCGTTGTACAGGCCCTGATAGAACCCGGACGGGCGGCGGTCAGCCACTGCACGGCTGCCCTGGTCCTGCATAGCGGTCCGCTCGTCCTGCGTCATCCACTGCTTCGTGAAGTTGTAGACGTCGCCACCGCTGACGCCGTTCAACAGGGCGTAGACCGCGAAGCCCTTGAACCGGATCGTGTTCGAGATGCCGAACGAGAGGTCGGGGTTCACGTCGCCGATCACGAAGTTGTCGCCCGTGGCGTCGATGTACTTGATCGGCGCTTCGGTCATCTTGCCAAGGTTCGCCTTGAGCACCACGAAGCCATCGCTGTTGACCACGTAGTCGTTCAGCGAGAAGGCCGCGTTGGCCTTGTTGGCCGGGTTGTCGAGCAGCTGCTGCGGGTTGCGCACCCACTTCTGTCCGTAGATGATGCCGAGCGGCTCGCCCTGACGATAATAGAACACGTCCTGGCCCTGCGAGCCGTCGCCGTTCACGCGGAACGCGGCCCGACCGAGCTTCTCGATCTTCTGCGTCGTGTGGTCGGCCGTGAGCCCCATCGACCACTTGAAGGACGGACGGTCGTAGATGTTGGCCTGCAGCGAGTATTCCATCGTCTTCGCCGCCACCGTGGCCGCATTCTGGACCTGGGTGCGGAAGCCGCCCGACTGCGCCAGCGACAGCGGCACGCCCAGGAAGGCGCCCACCGTCCGGCGGTCGGCCTTGACGATTTCGAGATCGAAGCGGTTGAGGAACTGCATGTTCAGCCCGAACTCCTGCTCGGTCTGGATGGCCGGCTTCAGATCCTTGTTGCCCAGCTGGTTCTTGGAGTACTGGCCGTTCGACAGCGAGTACGTCTCGTACTGGTCGTAGAACTGCGGACGCAGGCCTGCCGTGCCCTGCGCGGCGCGAAGCCGGAGTTCCTGCACGTGCGGGATGGCGAAGTCTTCCGTCAGGCGGTACGTGCCCGCCACGCGATAGAAGTCGGCCCACCGCGCGTCCGGGCCGAACAGCGACGAGCCGTCCTTCCGGTAGAGCGCGTCCAGCACATAGCGATCCTTGTAGTCGAACGCCTGCGACACCATGTAGTTCACCGTGTTCATCATGCGGTTGTACGATGACACGTTCAGCAGCGACGGATCGAGCGCCGACATGTCCGGCACCTGCGACACGTTCAGCTTCGAACCACCCGCATACGCATTGACTTCGTGGAACTTCTCCACGAGGTAGCTCACGCGCGTCGTCGTCGCGAGGTTGGTGAACCAGAGCTTCTGCGCAATGGCGTTCACCTGGGTGTTCTCGGCGACGTCATTGGCATTGCTGTTGGACAGCGAACCGTCCGTCGGCTGGGCCGTGGCGGTCAGGCTGCCGCGCGGCGTGTAGTTGTTGTTGCGACGGTTGGAACGGTCCGTGCCGTACGAGGCGTCGAGCTTGAGCCACTCGAACGGACGGTAGCGCACCGACGTCGACCCAAGGAAGCGCTCGCGATTGTACGCCGTCGAGGCCACCGAGAGGTTGTACAGCGGGTTCTCGCGCAGCGCGCCGCCCTTGCTCACCGGCAGCTTCGGGAAGAACGGAATCGCCGTGTTCTTGGCATCCGGGTACTTGAGGTCGAGGTCCGGCGGCGCCTGCAACAGCGGGAACCAGGCCCCGGTGCTCCCCTGCGGGAGGTCGTACTTGCTCGTGCCGTACGTCACGCTCATCGACAGGTCGATCTTGGGGTTGATCGCCTGGTCGACGTTGAGGCGCGCCGTCTGACGGAAGAATCCGTCGCGCATCGGCATGATGCCCTGATCGTGGTCCGACGTGAACGAGGACGCGAAGTTGGTGTTGCCGCGCTTCATCGCCATCTGGACGTTGTTCGAGTAGAACGCCCCGCCCTTCAGCCACGTCTTCAGCTGGTCGCGCCACACATCGGCGCCGCTCGACGGATACAGGTTGTCCATGACGCCGTCGGCTTCCATGGTGCGCGCACCCGACGCGTCCACCTTGAATGAGCCGTCGGAATTCAGCACCCAGTAGTGGCTCTTGTTGGTCTTGACGTAGTGCTCGATGTCGGAAGAGCCGAACTCGCTGCGGGTGCGCATCTGCATCTCGCCTTCGGCGCCGTTCTTGCCGCGCTTGGTCGTGATGTTGAGCACGCCGTTGGCAGCGTCCGAGCCGTAGAACGACGCCGCGGCGGCGCCCTTGAGGACTTCGATGTTCTCCACGTCGCTGGCGTCGATGTCCGCCATCGAGAACTTCGTGATCACGCCATCGATCAGGATGAGCGGAGAGCTCGCGCCGACGCCGAGGTTCGTGGCGCCGCGCAGGCGGATCGTCGGCGCTGCGCCGGGATCGCCGCCCGAGAGTTCGATGCGCGCGCCCGACACCTTGCCGGCCAACGCTGCGATCGGGGAACTCGCCGGGACTTCCTTCATCTGGGCGTCAGAGACCTTGGCGATCGAGAACGGCACCTTGTTCAGTGACGTTTCCGAGGCCACGCCCGTGATCACCAGTTCGGTCAGGCGGAACGGATCGGACTTCATCACGAAGTCCAGCGTCATCGCCGATCCCGTCAGCACGACGGTCTTCTTGACCGGGGCGTATCCGAAGAACCGCGCGCTGATAATCGCGGTCTGTCCCTTCGCGACGGCCGCGGGCACCGTGAAGCTGTACGCTCCCCGTTCCTTGGCGATGCCACCGTAAAACTGGTTCTGCAGCGAGACGGCGACATTCGCGCCAACAATCGGCTGCCCTGCCTCTGACGTGACCTTGCCCGAAATGACCACGGACTGGGCGCCGGCCACGCCGGCAAGCAACAGCATTAGTGTGGGGAGCCGCAACGCTGCGGCAAATCGCCACGGCCACGCTCGAAGACTGATATGGGCCATCGTGTCCCTCGTGTATCTGGAGGTGGGAGAAGAACAGCACAACAAAATAGCAATCCCGGGGACCGTACTATCACCTACCCGGGCAACCTGCGGCCTGCCACAATTTCCCCCCGCTGAAACGACACAGTCTCGACAGCATGGGATCGGAGGGTAACTGCGCCTGCGGCCACTACAACACACAATGCCGCGTACCGACAAACGAACCCCCGATCGGTCAAGCCGGTCGAAGATCCCCGTGGGCACGCAACACCATGCAACCCAATGAGTATGGGCCTTGCCGGAGCACACCGAACATCAGGGAACCGCAATTGATCGAGAGAGGGAAACCCCTACAAATTCAATTGCGACTTCGCGAACGCCCCTGCGAGAACCGCTGCAGCAGGTCCTGCGTGCGCAGCCGAGTCAGTGAGGCCGCCCGGATGCCTGCGACCCGCTGCGCGGTGTTGGCCAGGTGGGAGGGCGACGCAAACTCGAGCACCGTTGCCACATCGGCCAGGTCGTAGCCGGGATTCTTCGCCAGTTCCGCCGCCGCGATCAGACGCACCAGGTCGATGACCCGCTTCAGGTTCGGCGCCCCCTCGGCGGCGAAACTTCGGCTCAGGTGTTCCCGCGTGATGGCGAGCGCGGCAGCCACGTCATCGGTGCGGACCGGCCGGCCCGCACACGAGACGATGAACTCCCACGCCTGCCGCTGCAGCGCCGCGTCGAGCCCCAGGGTGGCGTGCGCGCCGCCGAGCGCGGCGGCGAACCGCACCGAGAAGGTGTGCGGCACCACGAGTTCACGCAACGCCGTGTCGTCGACCCCCTCGGCCAGCAGGTCGGTGAAGTCGAGCGTCGCGCAGCGTCCGAGCACGCCGGCATCCGCCGGGCGCGGTGTCGAGAGGGCAAAGAAGGGAATGCTCGGCAGCTCGCGGGCGAGTTGCGCCACGGCCCAGGTTTCCTCGGTCGGCGAGGCCACATCCACGACGACCGCATCGATCAACGAGCGGCGCAAGGCCGTTGATGCCGCCTCGGACGTCTTGACGACCAGCAACCGCGCACGGCGGCGGCTGAACGCCCGCCGCAGGAGGTCGCGTCCCTTGTCGCGCGTCGCAAAGGCGAGCACGGAGGGGACGAACTCGCGGACCGACGGACCCTGCGCCGTGGTGTTCACGCCTTATGTGCCGATGGCCAGCAGCGCATGGGCCCGCGCGAGGACGGCCCGCGCGTTCTCATACGACACGAGGGATGCCGCCTCGGAGAAATCGACCCACTGGCAGGCCGTAATCCCCTCCTTCCGCAGCGGACGGGCGTCGCCGTCGGCCGCCTCAATAAGGAAGAAGTGGCAGATCTTGTGGACGAGACGTCCGCGGAACCGGAAGTGCCAGTCGATGACGTCCACTGGCGCCTTGAGCTGGAGCGCGCCGAGGCCCGTTTCCTCCTCCACTTCACGCACCGCCGCCGCATCGGGGGACTCGCCGGGCTCGAGGTGCCCCTTGGGAAAGCCCCAGTTCTGGTAACAGTCGCGAATGAGCAGGAAGCGAACGCCATCCGGCGAGCGGCGAAAGACGATGCCGCCGGCGGAGACTTCTTCCCGGGCATTGCGGACCCGTGGACTCATATGGAGTGCCCCGGATCGACGTCGGCTCGCCCTTCAATGAAGCCGCGCACCACCGGGTCGTCCGAGTGCTGGATCTCCTCGACCGTGCCCACTTGGCGGACCTTGCCCTCATACAGCATGGCGATGCGCGTGGCGACGGTGTACGCCGACTTCATATCGTGCGTGATCACGATGGACGTGACCCCCAGGGTCCGCTGCATGCGCAGCATCAGCTCGTTGATGACGGCGCTGGTCACCGGGTCGAGCCCCGTGGTGGGTTCATCGTACAGCAGGTATTTGGGGCGCAGGGCAATGGCCCGGGCGATGCCCACGCGCTTGCGCATGCCGCCGGAGAGTTCGATGGGAAAGACCTCGGCCGCGCCGGGGAGGTCGACCAGCGCCAGCGCTTCGTGGACGCGATCGGCGATCTCCCGGTCGGAGTGCGTGCCCTGCTTGCGCAGCCCCATGGCGACGTTGTCGCCGACGGAGAGCGAATCGAAGAGTGCGGCGAACTGGAAGACATAGCCGATGCGGGCGCGCAGCTGGTAGAGCGCCGGGCGGCTGAGCGCCTGCACCTCGAGGTCGTCGACGAAGACGGTGCCCTGATCGGGCTCGAGCAGCCCGACGATGTGCTTGATGGCCACCGACTTGCCGGTGCCCGAGTAACCGATGATCGCGACGGTGTCCCCTTCCGGGACCTCCAGGGAGAACCCCTGGAGGACTTTCTTGGGACCGAAGGCCTTGTGGACGTTGTCGAGGCGGATCACACGCGACGGGGCAAGGAGAAAGGTGCGGGGGCACGCGGAATATGCGTGTGCGCGGTCGGCGGCGGAACGGTCCAAATGGTTCACCTGTCAACCAAGTGACGGCCGCCTGTTGGGCCGAGTAGAGGGGTCAGGCTGATGTGTGTCGAACTGGCACTTCGGCCTTTTCGGAGCATTGGTGTCCGGTAAGCCCTTTCCTGTAGCGGTGGATTTCCGCAAGCAAAGACTTGACAGCTTGTCGGGGATCATGCCTCTTTGGTGGGTTCAGTACCTGACACGACCTGTCTTGGCGTTCCCATGAAACGCCACGGTGGTGGCCGTTGCTTTTGCCGTCATGGCAAACGGTAAGCGGCGCGTCGTGAAGCACTTGCGCAGTTAGGGTAGTTGTTTGACCACTCTTCTTGGAGGTCACGTGGGTAAGAGGATTCTCATCGCGGGTGCTGCCGCGCTGTTCCTCGCCATCGGCGGAAATACCGCTTTGGCGCAGGGCGCGCGGGAAGTGACCGGCAAGGTCATGCAGACGGGCGGGGCGCCATTGCAGGATGCGAGCGTCGCCGTTCTTGGGCAGGCCATCGGCGTACGTACCAATGAAAAGGGCGAGTTTCGCCTGCGGCTTCCGGCGGGCGAAATCACCGTGATGGCTCGCGCCATCGGGTACAAGCGCGTCACCGCGAAGGTGGCGGCTGGCCAGAGCACGGTGAGCTTCACGCTCGACAAGGACGTGCTGCAGCTCGAAGGCGTGACGGTTACCGGCGTGGCATCGACGATCGAGAAGCGCAGCGCGGCCACCGCCATTTCGTCAGTGACGGCCGTCGACCTCGCGCGCGTTCCCTCGGTATCGCTCGAGAGCTCCATGCAGGGCAAGGTGGTCGGTGCGTCGATCAGCATGAACAACGGCGCCCCGGGTGGCGGCGGCCAGGTGCAGATTCGCGGCGCCTCGTCGCTGATCGGCAAGATCGACCCGCTGTACGTGGTCGACGGCGTCATCATCTCGAACGCCGTGCGCGGCAACCGCCTCTCGGTTGTCACGGGCTCGCTGAACAGCGGCGAAGAGAACGGCACCAACCGTCTGGCCGACATCAACCCGGCCGACATCGAAAACGTCGAAGTCCTGAAGGGCGCGGCCGCCTCGGCCATCTACGGCTCTCAGGCGACCAACGGCGTGATCGTGATCACGACCAAGAAGGGCGCCACGGGCGCGCCGAAGTTCAACATCACGCAGCGCATCGGCACGTTCCAGCTGATCCGCAAGCGCGGCTCGCGGCACTTCACGCCGAAGACCATCGCGGACGTGGTGGGCAATGCCGACCAGGCGGCCCTCGTGGCCGCGAACTGCACGGCGACGGCCTGCCCCTACTACGACTTCCAGCAGATGATGTACGGGCGCACCGATCCGTCGACCGAGACGCTGCTCTCGTTGTCGGGCGGCGCCAACAACACGCGCTATTTCGTGTCGGCCCAGGACAAGCAGGAAGCCGGCACCGCCATCAACACGGGCGCCCGCCGCCAGTCGGTGCGCGCGAATCTCGACCAGGCGATCGGCGGCAAGGTGTCGATCAACGTCGGCACGAACGTGATGCACTCGTTCTCGCAGCGCGGCATCTCGAACAACGACAACGCGCTCTCGTCGCCGATCTACAACTTCGGTTACACGCCGGCGATTTTCAACATGAATCAGCGGGACGCCGCGGGGCTCTTCCCCGTGAATCCGTTCCCGTACGGCGCCTCGGGCTCGTCGAATCCGTTCCAGACGTTCAACCTGATGACGAACAACGAGGACGTGTATCGCATGATCCTCAGCGGACGCCTGAACTACAGCGCGTTCTCGAACGAGCACAACAACCTCAACTTCTCCGCCTCGGGCGGCGCTGACCGGTTCTCCAGCGAGAACTACATCGTGGCTCCGGCCTCGATGCAGCTGCAGAAGTTCGGGTCGACGCAGGGCGGCATTTACCCGGGCACGGTCATTCAGGGTGACGGCACGAGCCTCCAGACCAACGCGACGGTCGGCGGCACGTGGGCGTACACCGGCTCGGGCTGGAACTCGACGTTCCAGAGCGGCATCCAGGTGGAAGATCGCCGCAGCAACGACTTCAACATCGTCGGGCGCGGCCTCGGCCCGCAGCAGGTGAACTCTGCCGGCGCCGCCAACACGACGGTGTCGCAGGGCCAGTCGGCCGTCCGCAACCAGGCCTACTACCTGCAGGAAGAGGCGCAGCTGCTCCACGAGAAGCTCTACGTCTCCGCCGCGGTGCGCGGCGAGCGGTCGAGCGTCAACGGCGATCGCACGAAGGTCTTCACCTTCCCGCGCTTCTCCGCGTCGTACCGCTGGGTGAACCCGTTCATCCCGTTCACGGATGAAATCAAGTTCCGCGCCAACTACGGCCAGTCGGGCAACCAGGCCAACTATGGCGACCGCGACCTCACGATCGGGTCGTACGGCCTCATCGGCGGGCTCGCTGGCTTCGGCGTGCCGGGGTCGGTGGGCAACGCGAACATCGAGCCCGAGCGCCTGGCCGAAAACGAGTACGGCCTGGACATGTCGTTCCTGAAGGAGCGCGTGCGCATCGAGGCGACGTACTTCAAGCGCGACATCACCAACCTCCTCGTTCGCCCGGTGCTCGCGGCGTCGACGGGCATTTCGCAGACCGTGGTGAACGGCGGCGTCATGCAGTCGAAGGGCTATGAGATCGGCACCACGTTCTCGGTCATCCAGCGCACCAACCTGACCTGGATCTCGCGCGTCAACTGGACGCAGAACTCCGCCCGGATCACCAAGTTCCCGGCCGGCGTGCTGCCGTTCACCATTGGCGCGGCCGGCGGCTTCGGCAACGCGTATGGCCGCCTGCGGTTCGAGCCGGGTCACCCGGCCTCGCAGATCTACGGCAACTTCAAGAATGCGGACGGCACGACGACGGCGGGCGCGGCGATCGCGGATGCCAACCCGACCTACCTCCTGACGTTCGCCAATGAATGGACGTGGAAGCGCATGAGCGTCAGCGCCCTGGTGGACTACCGCCGCGGCGGCAGCCTGTCGAACATGACGCTGAACACCTTCGACGAAGGCTACAACACGTGGGACTACGACAGTCCGTCGCCGACCGCGGGCAAGCCGCTGGGCGCGTACCGGTACGACACGTGGGCGGGTGGCTCCAACACGCTGCAGTACATCATGCGTGGCGATTTCGCGAAGGTCCGCGAGATCAACGTGGGCTACGAACTCTCGCCGTACTGGGCAAGCAAGATTCCGGGCGCCAAGTCGCTGCGCGCAAGCGTCGCCGGCCGCAACCTCTGGATCATCTCCGGCTACAACGGCTTCGACCCCGAAGTGAACAACGGCGGCAACACGGTCGCCCGCTTCGTGGACCTCGCGCCGTTCCCGCCGAGCCGCAACGTGGCCTTCTCGTTCGACATCGGGTTCTAAGACCATGCCCCGTCGAACTTTCACTACGACAAGAGGTTCTCTGATGCACAGCCTCAGAAAGTGGGCGCTCCCCGGAGCGCTCCTGGTCGCGGCGGCGGCATGCAATG
>CANNKR010000081.1 GCA_947504615.1 Gemmatimonadota bacterium
AGGCGCTGGCCAAGGGCGCCAATGTGGTCATCACGGGGCGTTCCACCGACACCGCGCTCACCATGGCGCCGCTCCGGCACGAGTTCGGCTGGGGGGCGACCGACTGGAACAAGCTCGCCGCGGGCATCATTGCGGGGCACATCATCGAGTGCGGCGCGCAGTGCTCCGGCGGCAACTGCCTGCACGACTGGCGCAACATTCCGCATCTGGCTGACGTGGGCTATCCGATCATCGAAGGATCGGCCGACGGCACGTTCATCGTCACCAAGCACCCGGGCACGGGTGGGCGCGTCAGCGTGCCCACGGTCACCGAGCAGTTGGTGTACGAGATGGGCGACCCGCACGCGTACATCACCCCCGACGTCGTGGCGAGCTTTGCGTCCATTCGGCTCGAAGACGCCGGCCCCGATCGCGTGCGCGTCTTCGGCATCACCGGCGCGCCGGCCACCGACAAGCTGAAGGTGTCCATCGCGTACAAGTCGGGCTACAAGGCGGTGGGGTCGCTGGTGTACGCCTGGCCCGACGCACTGGAGAAAGCCGAGTTGGCCGATCGCATCCTTCGTGAGCGGCTCGACCGACTCGGGTTGAAGTTCGAGAAGGTGCTTGGCGAGTTCGTGGGCGCCTCCGCCACGCACGGCCGACTGGCCGGTGACGCGGGAAGAAATGCCCCCGAAGTGCAGTACCGCATTGGCGTGCGCGACGCGGACCGAAAGAAGGTGGAACGCTTCACGCGCGAGATCGTGCCGCTCGTGCTCAATGGCCCGCCCAGCGTGACGGGCTTCGCCGGTGGCCGCCCGAAGGTCGAAGAGATCGTGGCGTACTGGCCCGCGTTGGTGGACAAGACCGTCGTGCAAACCCAGGTGGAGGTGCGCTGATGCAAGTCCGCCTGATTGACATTGCGCACGCCCGCTCGGGCGACAAGGGTGACACGGCCAACGTCGGCGTCATTGCGCTGCAGCCCGCATGGTATGCGGTGCTCGAGAAGTACCTCACGCGCGATCGCGTGGCGGCGCATTTCGACGGCATCATCGAGGGGGGCGTCGATCGCTTTGAACTCCCCAACCTGATGGCGCTGAACTTCCTGCTCCACGGCGCGCTCGATGGCGGTGGCACGCTCTCGCTCAAGACGGACGCGCAGGGCAAGGTCTACTCCACCGCGCTGCTGCGCATGGTGCTCGACGTCCCGGACGCCGAGGCGCGCGCGGCCGGCCTTCCGGAGGCGCTGTGAGCGACGAGCCGCGGCTGAAGATCGCCATCTTCGGTGGCATCGGGCGCGCGACCCTGGCCCGCCCGGACTTGCAGAACCCGCTGGACCTGCAGACGGCGGTGGAACTGCGTCATGTCCTGGAGGAGTTCGAGGCCGACGGTGACGTGCGCGCGGTGTTGATTGCCGGGGACGGCGATCACTTCTGCGCCGGGTCTGACGTGCGTGCGATGGCCGCCATGCTCGAAGCCACTGAAGGCGGCCCCGCCGATGACGCGTGGACGCTCGGCCGCGTCTTCCTGGCTATACGCCAGATGTCCAAGCCCGTGGTCGCGGCCGTGCAGGGGCGCGCCCTGGCGGGTGGCGCCGGACTGGCGACGGCGTGCGACATGGTGCTCGCGCGTGAAGACGCCACCTTCGGTTATCCCGAGGTTCGACTCGGCTCCGTCCCGGCCATGGTGATGACGATGCTGCGTCGCTCCGTCGGCGAGAAGCACGCCTTCGATCTGGTGGCCAGCGGGCGCACGATCAATGCCGCCGAGGCCGAGCGCATCGGGCTGGTGAGTCGCGTGCTGTCGATGGCCGCGTTCAGCAGTGAAGTCGAGCGGATCGTGCTCGGGCTCGCGTCGCACTCTGTCTCTGGCATGGCGCACACCAAGCGGCTCTTCTACGCGCTCGACGATCTCGGGTTCCGCGCCGGCCTCGACGAGGGCGTGCGCACCAATGCCGAGGCGCGCGCCGAGCAGGATCCGCGCAACGCCGGCGGGGGCTGATCCGGTGATCCTGCTATACGGGGCCACGGGCTACACCGGCCAACTCGTGCTCGAGGAGTGCCTGGCGTCGGGCGTGCGGCCCGTCATTGCGGGGCGCAACGCCGAGGCGCTGCAGGCACTCGCGGCGCCCCACGCACTTGAATGGCGCGTGGCATCGCTCGACGATGCGACGGCGCTCGATGCCGCACTCGCCGGGGCCGTTGTCGTCATCCATTGCGCGGGCCCGTTCTCGCGGACGTCGCGCCCCATGGCCGATGCCTGCCTGCGCAATCACGTGCATTACCTCGACATTACCGGCGAGATCGGTGTGTTCGAAGCGCTGGCCCGGCGCGACGCCGAGGCCAAGGCGGCCGGGGTGATGTTGCTGCCCGGCGTGGGATTCGATGTCGTCCCCAGTGACTGCCTGGCCGCGCACCTCAAGCGGCGTCTCCCGGCGGCCATCTCGCTGCAACTCGCCTTTTACGGGGGCGCGGGGCTCTCGCGTGGCACTGCCACGACGATGGCGGAGAATGCCGGTGGTCCGGGCGCCGTCCGTCGCGGCGGGCGCATCATCCCGGTGCCACCGGCATGGCGTACGCGCGTCATCGACTTTGGCGACCGTCAGCGCCTGACAGTCACCATCCCGTGGGGCGATGTCTCCACGGCGTTCTACAGCACGGGCATTCCGGACATCGAGGTCTACACCGCGATGTCCGCGGGGACGCTGCGATCTCTGCGCCTCTCGCGATACCTCGGGCCGCTCCTGCGTACCAAGTGGATGCGGGGTCGCCTGGTGGCGGCCATCAAGCGGCGCCCTCCTGGTCCCGACGCGCAGGCGCGGGCGCGCTCGTCGGCGCACCTCTGGGGTGAGGTGCGGGATGCCGCAGGAACGTGCGTGGTGTCACGCCTCGAAGCGCCGGACGGCTATACGCTGACGGCCAAGACCGCGGTCCTCGCCGCGCGCGCCGTGGCCGACGGTGGCGCCGTGCCCGGGTTCCAGACGCCGTCGCGTGCCTTCGGCGTCGATTTCATTCTGCAGGTGCCCGGGTGCACCTGGATGGACCTGTAATGCCCACGCACCGGCGCCAGGTTCGCGCGTGACGCGCCCGACGCAGATGAAGGTGGCGCTGGCCCTCGGTGGCATGCTCCTGTTTGGAGCCGGCATTCGCACGGACCGCAACGAACTCCGCTGGGCCGGGCTGGCGTGCGTGGCCGTGGCGTGGGTGCTGCGTTTTCGGAAGCCGCCCGACGCCCCTCGCTGAACGGCACGTGGGCATCGGTGACCGGTGGCCGATGCTCAGCGCGAAATCAGGTGTGAGTCGAAGGTCTCGGCGGCACTCGCGGGTTTGCCTACTCCCGGCCCCTGCGCCGTGTGGATCTTCTCGTCGTGCAGCGCGGCGAGCTGTTGCGCGTTGTCGAGTCCGGTCACTCCGATGTCGGCCTGTACGCGCTTCGCGAGCGCGACGACGCGCTTGAACAGGTCGGGAATCACCACCCACGTGTCCGGGCAGGTGACGGTGTTGCACGAGGTCAGCAGGCTCAGCGCGGTGAGGTCAGCGGCGTCCCGCAGATGTACCGTCACCGGATACCCGTGCAAGAGGGCGCGTGCGAGTGCGTACGACGCCCGCGCCGCATCCTGTGCAAATGCCCCCGCATCCAGGGACACGGCCAGGCCGCCGCCGGCCATGCCGCTCGCCTTCGCCTTGGCCTGAATCCAGTCGAGCAGTCCTTCGTCCTGCAGGGCGCCGAGCCCCAAGGGCACGACGATCGTCCCCTGCCAGCCGAGTTGACGCCAGAGCGCGCCTCCCATCAGGGCTCCCTGGATCACCTGACGGGTCACGGCGGGCGCTGCAGGAAGCGCATCAACCGCCGCCAACGCATCGGGCCCCATCAGGATGCCGCGTTCCGTCGATTCCCATCGGGGATTCACTTCTACGCCAGTCACGTGGAGCGCGGACAGATCGAGGATCGGGCTGAACCACGCCTTGAACTGCCCCATCGCAATGCCGCGTTCCACTTCGTCCACGTTGATATCGCCACTGACGCCAGACGGTCCCGCCGGATTCCGGTGCAGGTGCAGCACGCTGGCCAGCGTATCCTTGCCAATGGGCTTGGCGACCGCGCCCAGTACGCGCAACCCCGACGCCACCGCCACCGCCTCGACGGCCCGGAGCACACTCGGTGCCAGCCCGGAAATGATGACGAGCGAGTCCGTCAACCGTTCGCGCGCGAGGTGGCGGATGAACGTCATGCCATCCATGCCCGGCATATTCAGGTCGCTCAACACCAGTTCCGGACGCTGGGTGCGCGCCGCCTCGAGCGCTTCCGCGCCGTCGCGCGCCTGCGCCACATCGTGTTCCCCGAGGTCGTTCAGCAGGCGGAGGGTCAGCGAACGCTGGAAATCGTGGTCGTCGACGATGAGGATGCGCATGGCGGCGGGCAGTGGTCGGAAGGGTCGCTGACGGGAGCGGGCAGGAGCCTCCGTAGCACTCGGTGTGGATTGTACTCACGAGCGCGGAGGGGGGGTAGATGCTCGGAGCCCGCACTGTCCGATGGGCGGAAAATGGCCCGGCGGACATGGTGTCCGCCGGGCCCCTTGGTCCCCTCTGTCGCCCCGTCGAGACGGGTTACGAATGCAGTTCGTACCGCCCTTGCCGCACGTCGCGTGATCCCGCACTGACCCCCATGCCGACGCTGAGCCCCATCGTGAGCGCCGCGCCGACTCCGAGGTGCACCAGCGGCAGGATGGAAATCAGGCTGACCAGCGGCATGGCCACCAGGAAGGCGCCGAGGCCGGCGATCAGCGCGACCGACGGCTTGTGCGCGCGGTCCACAAAGCGCAGTCGATCGCGGACGAAACGGCGTGCGGTGCCGTAGCCCATCAGGGCACCAACGGCAACGACAGCGAATGAAATGGCGAATCCGAGCATGAGCGCCTCCGGTTGCCCACTCTACGCGCGCTGTTTCTTGTGGGTTTCAGCGCACCGGGGGAACCCGCTAGGTTTCAGCCGATGCCTCTAGCCCCCGAACTGCTCGCTCCCGCTGGGAGCCTCGATGCCGTGCGCGCCGCCGTGGCCAATGGCGCCAACGCGGTGTATCTGGGCGCGTCGCGGTTCAACGCCCGCGACGAAGGGGCGCAGCTCTCGCTGGACGAACTCGAGATGGCCTGCCAGGTGGCCCACGGCGGAGGCGTCCGGGTGTACATGACGCTCAACACCCTGGTGAAGCCCGTCGAACTTGCCGATTGCCTCACGTACCTGGGTGAGTGCATCGACCGGGGCATCGACGCCGCCATTGTGCAGGACGTCGGCCTCGTCCGCCTCATCCAGGCGGTGTATCCGGGCTTCGAGATCCACGGTTCCACGCAGATGACGGTGCACGACGCCAGCGGCGCGCGGGTGCTGCAGCGCCTCGGAGTCGAGCGCGTGGTGCTGGCGCGCGAGAACACCATCGATGACATCCGCGCCATCCGTGCGGCCGTCCCCGATCTGGGGCTCGAGACATTCGTGCATGGCGCGCTCTGTGTGGCGTACAGCGGCCAGTGCTTCATGTCGGGGATGATTTCCGAGCGCAGCGCCAATCGCGGGTCGTGCGCGCAGAGCTGCCGCAAGGACTACGTGCTCACGGACGCGGCGACTGGGCAGGAACTCGATCGCGGGTACCTGATCTCCGCCAAGGATCTTGGCGCGTACGAGCATCTGGCGGCGATTGCCGAAGCCGGCGTGGGCTGCGTGAAGATCGAAGGGCGCAAGAAGAAGCCGGAATACGTGGCCACCGTCACCCGAGGCTACCGCGAGTGGCTGGACCGCGTGAAGCTGGGCACGTTCGAACCGCCGGCGTTCGAGGAGACGCGTCCGCTGGTGCAGATTTTCAGTCGGGGCTTCACGGGCGGCATGTACGGCGGCCGGGTGGGGCGCGACTATGTGACGCGCACCCAGCCCGACAATCGCGGGTTCGAGATGGGTGTCGTCGTGGGGCACGAGAAGGGCGAACTGCTGGTGGACGTGTCCGGCCCGATCAACGTCGGGGACGGGCTCGGGTTCGAGCCGCCGGCTGGCGGGCACACGGAGAGCACGGGGTTCTCGGTGCAAGCCGTGCGCACGGTGCACAAGAAGCGCGGCGTGTTGCGCCTGGCCATCACGGGGCGCGGACACGTGGCGGCGGGATGGAAGGTCTTTCGCACGAGCGACCTCAAGCTGCTCGAGCGCGCACGCGCATCGTTTGTGGGACTCGCCGACGCCGGCACGCTGCACCGCGCGCCGCTCGACGTGCGCGTCTTCGGGTCGGCCGGGGGATCGTTGAAGGCCGTCTTCAGCGCCGGCGATGAGCAGGTGACGCAGCAGTCCGACGCCACGCTGGTCCCTGCCTCCAAGCGGGCGCTCGACGCGGCGCAGCTGCGTGAGCAGTTCGGTCGCCTGGGAGACACGCCGTTTGTCCTCGCGGAGATGGACACGTCGGGATTGTCGGCTGGGCTCTTCCTCCCGGTCTCTGAACTCAACCGCATGCGTCAGCGTGCCACCGATGAGCTGCGCCAGCGTCGCGACTGGGCCCTCGGCGCGATACTCGCCGAACGCGGCGTGCGCATCGCGGGCGCGATCGCGTTGCCCCCCATTGGCGCTCCGGCGCCGGCGACATTCACGCTGAGTGCCGAGGTCTTTGACCTGGACGATGCGCGCGCGGCCGCGGCGGCTGGTGCCACGGAGATTGTCCTCGATCCATTCCTCAGGCATCCGACGCCGCCGCTGTCGCGGGTCAAGGCGCTGGCGGCTGATCTGGCGGAGCAGGGAATCCCGCTGCGGCTGAGGACGCCGAGCGTCGTGCGCCCGGAAGAACGGGATACCCTGCAGAAGTGGCTCGACCTCGGACTGCCGACCCTCAGCGGGCATCTGGGCCTCGTCGCCGAACTTGGTGGCGAGGGGCGCGACGTCACCGCCGACTACGCCGTGAACTGCTTCAATGCACACACCGCGCGCGAGATATTCGGACTGGGTGCGCGCCGCATCACGGCCTCCATCGAACTGACCAGTGACGAGATCACCCAACTCGTGGAACCGTGGGGCGGGGCGGGCTTCGACGTGATGCTCTACGGGCGTCCCGAGGGAATGACGCTGGAGCATTGCGTGCTCTCGGCCGCCTTCGACCGCGTCGTGACCACCTGTCGTGACCTCTGCGTGCAGAAGCACACCAACGTCGTGCTGACCGACCCTACCGGGTACGAGTTCCCCGTCGCCACCGACAGCGCCTGCCGCAATCGTCTGCTGCACTCGCGCCCGGTGGACGGCGCGTCGTACCTGCCGCGGCTGTGGAAGTCCGGCGTGCGCGGATATCGCGCGGTGTTCAATGTGCGGGGCGACCAGGTGGCCGCGATCGTCGGGGCGTATCGGCAGATGCTTGCTGCACTCGAGGCGGGGACACCACCGGCCGTCGACGCGGTGCGCACCATCCTGGGTGATCAGTACACGCGCGGTCATTTCGCGCGCGCAGTGTAACTCCCCCCGCGTACTCCTCTGCTATCTTGCGGCGGGCGTTTGAGCCAGCGCCCGCCTCGACACTCGCTTTCGCCAGCACCAGGACCGGGACTCCATGGACGACAGCCTCTATTTCAGCGAAGAACACCTCGCCGTGCGCGATATGGTGCGTGCGCTCGCCCGCGACGAAGTAGCGCCCATCGCCGCGCAGTTTGACGAGTCCCAGGAGTTCCCGTGGGCGACCGTCAAGCGCATGGCTGATCTCGGCCTCCTCGGCATCCCGTGGTCCGAAGAGCTCGGTGGCAGCGGATTCGACACGATCGCCTACGTGTGCGCCATTCACGAAATGGCCAAAGTCTGCGCGTCGCACGCCATCACCATCTCGGCGCACACCACGCTGGGAACGTCGCCGATCGTGCATTTCGGCACGGCGGCACAGAAGGAGAAGTACGTCCCACTGCTGGCCTCAGGCGCGGTGCTGGGCGGCTTCGGGCTCACGGAACCCGGCGCGGGGAGCGATGCTGGCGCCACGCAGACCACCGCGGTGCGCAAGAACGGGCACTACGTGCTCAACGGCACCAAGCGCTTCATCACGCACGGCGGAGTCGGCGAGATCTTCGTCGTGACGGCCGTCACGGACCCGTCCAAGGGGACCAAGGGGATCAGCTCCTTCATCCTCACCAAGGATACCTGCGACCTGGATGCCGCACTGCGCGCCGGCATGGGGCACCGCGACGGGCTGGAGCCGATGAAGGGGTTCCGGTCGGGCAAGAAGGAAGACAAGCTCGGATGGCGCGCGTCGGACACGCGTGAACTCATCTTCGAGGACGTCGAGGTGCCGGTGGAGAACCGGCTCGGCGAGGAAGGGAAGGGGTTCATCAACTTCATGAAGACCCTCGATGCCGGGCGCGTTGGCGTCGCCGCGCTGTCGCTGGGCCTGGCAGAGGGAGCGCTGGGCGAGGCGCTCAAGTACAGCGCCGAGCGCAAGCAGTTTGGCCAGCCCATTGCCCACTTCCAGGGCATTTCGTTCCAGCTTGCCGACATGGCCACGGAGATCGAAGCCGGCAAGCACCTGATGTATCACGCCGCCAGGCTTTCCCAGCAGGGCAAGCCGTATGGCAAGGAAGCGGCCATTGCCAAGCTCTTCTGCTCCGAGCTGGCGATGCGGGCGACCACCAAGGCGGTCCAGATCCACGGCGGCTACGGCTACACCAAGGACTACCCCGTGGAGCGGATGATGCGCGACGCCAAGATCTGCGAGATTGGCGAAGGGACCAGCGAAATCCAGCGCATCGTCATCGCGCGCCACCTGTTGAAGTCGCTGAACGCCTAACCCTCACGCGCCCATTGCGTTGCGGTGGTCGCTCGGCTACTCATCCAGTAGCGGGTTTGTGCCCGCAGGCAGGCCCCCGGAGCCGGCGACCGCGTGCCCCGGGGTTTTTGTCCCTTCTCGCGTCTGGCGGAGATTTCTAGTGCCCGATCGCAGGCGAGGCCGTACTGTCCCGGACCGTGCATTCCTGATGCTGCTGTTGGCAGCATCGGCGAATCGGCACGAGTTCCTGGCGGCATTCGCATGGACGATTGCGCGCGCGAAGGGAGTGATCTCGACTGTTGTGCATCAGGGTGGGGACCTCCTTGGGGGGTCCGTCGCCTTGGGCCACACCACCTTTTTGCCACGCCGCCGTGCGGTGCGAGAGCGGTCGCCCTCGTGTGCGTACGGCGCGGGACTCCATGAAACGCGAAATCCTCATCTCGGCAACCCAGCGCGAAGTGCGCGTTGCCATCCTCGAGGACGACCAGCTCGTTGAGCTGCAGGTCGAACGTCCGGAAACACGACGGATGGTCGGCGACATTTACTGGGGCAAGGTCGAGGCGGTGCTGCCTGGGTTGCAGGCGGCATTCATCGACATTGGCACCGACAAGAGCGCCTTCCTGCACAACTCCGACCTCGTCTACGACGAGGGCGATGAGGATGAGGACGACGACGCGGCGGAGCCCGGTGAAGAGCCGGCGGAGGTTGAACAGCCCGACAGCGTCGCCGACGAGTCGGCGGCCGCAGCCGCGGCAGCTGCTCCCCCACCCAAGCGCGGCGGCGGCGGTGGTCGGCGGCGGCGCAAGGATCCGCCCCAGATCCAGGACGTCCTGAAGAAAGGGCAGGACATCATCGTGCAGGTGTCCAAGGAGCCCATCTCCACCAAGGGACCGCGCGTTACGGCGCAGGTCTCCATGGCGGGTCGCTTCCTGGTGTACATGCCGTTCGCCTCGCGCGTCGGCGTCTCGCGCAAGATCGGCGAACGTGCCGAGCGCCAGCGCCTGCGTGGTCAGGTGGAGAGCGTGATGCCCAAGAACTCCGGGGGCGTGATCGTGCGCACGGTGGGCGAGGACGTCACCGTCGACACCTTCAAGCGCGAACTTGACACGCTGATCGGCCAGTGGGGGCGGATCAACAAGAAGACGAAGTTCGTCGGCAAGCCGCCCAAGCTCCTGCACCGCGAGACGTCGCTCACGCGTGGCATCATTCGCGACCTCTTTTCGACGAAGGTCGACAGCCTCACGGTGGACTCCAAGCAGCTGCACAACGAGATCCTCGAGTACCTCACGGGGATCGCGCCCGAACTGGCGGATCGCGTGCATTTGTACGAAGACAAGAAGGGGTTGTTCGACCACGCCGGCATCGAGCCTGAAATCCGCGACCTGTTCAAGCGTCGCTGCGACCTGCCGTCCGGCGGCTACCTGATCATCGAACCCACCGAGGCGCTGGTCTCGGTGGACGTGAACTCGGGGCGGTACACGGGCAAGAAGGATCCGGAAAAGACGATCCTGCGCACCAACACCGAGGCGGCGCGTGAAGTGGCGCGCCAGATGCGCCTGCGCGACCTGGGCGGCATCATCGTGGCGGACTTCATCGACATGGAGACCAAGCAGAACCGCGACAAGGTGCTGCAGGAGCTGCGTACGCATCTGGGACGCGACCGCGCCCGCACCAAGGCCTTTGCGGTCAGCGATCTGGGCCTCATCGAGATGACGCGCCAGCGCGTGCGGCAGAGTCACCTGCAGTCGATGACCGAAGCCTGCCAGGTCTGCCACGGCACGGGACGCGTCTTTACCGCCGAGACCATCGTGCGTCGCATGGAACGGTCGGTGCGCCGCATGGCGGCCGAGGGACGGCGTGATCATCTGGTGGTGCGCCTGCATCCCGACACGGCGATGTACGTGCTGGAGCAGGAATCCGACCTGATGAAGAAACTCGAGAAGGGGGTGGGCTTCGGCGTGGAGATGCGCGACGACCCGCTGCTGCGCCCCGACGAGTTCAAGCTGGTGGTGAAGGGGGCCGGGCGCGACGTCACGCAGCAGTACGCGGTGGCGTAGCATGATCCGACGGACCGCACGCACGCTGCTGTTCGGCACGCTCGCCCTCACGGCGGGCTGTCGCGCCGAACGTGCCGAGCCGCCGCGTCGCGTGCTCGGCGGCATGATCACGCTGGTGTCGGCATCGCCGGCACCGCGCCCTGAAGGGGATACGGCGGTCTTCGTGGTGCTGGCGGACTCCCTGATCCCGTCGGATGCGTTGGGGCTCGCCATACGGCGCGGACGGGCCATCGCGGTGGCTACTCGCGACTCGCTGCGGCTCGATCGCGGTGGGGCGCTACGCTGCGTCAGCTGCCATCTGGAGGCAGGCACCAAGCGTGGGGCGCTGCCGTGGGTGGGGACGTACGCGCGCTACCCGCGCGTCGATCCCAGGGGCGGCGTCCTGACCGTGCACGAGCGCGTGAACATTTGCCTGCGCCGCAACCTGCAGGCGCCCGCGCTGCGGCCAGACGATCCACGCATGGAGGCGGTGGTCAGCTACATCGCCTTCCTCTCGCGTGGCGTGCGCCTGGGCTCCATGGTCGAGGGACAGGGCGATGACACGCTGACCGTGAAGGCGGGGGATTTCGTCGCCGGCCGCGAGGTCTGGAAGGAGGCGTGCGCCTCGTGCCACGGGGCGCAGGGGCAGGGGACGCCGCAGGGCGGACCGGTCTGGGGGCGTCGGAGTTTTTCGACGACGTCGGAGCTGGCCAGCTGGCCCACCTTCGCGGGTTTTCTGCGGGGCCACATGTCGGCGGGAGGGCGCCGGAGCGCCCTGTCGGACCAGAAAGTGGCGAACGTGACGAGCTTCGTGCTGCGGCAGGCGCGGGTGAAGTAACAGCGCGCGATCTTCGTCTCCCCCCTTGACCCGCAAGCTGTAGCCGGATATCATTTTAGGCTCGTTCGTATCTCATGCTCTTCCGAGTCTTTCCATGTCCTACGCAATCATCCGCACCGGTGGCAAGCAGTATCGTGTCGAGCCGGGCAAGTCGATTCGCATCCCCTCGCTTCCGGGCGATACGGGGACTCAGGTCGAGTTCAACGACGTGCTCCTGGGGTCCGACGGGTCCACCGTCCGCGCCGGCGTGCCGACGCTGACCGGCGCCAAGGTCACTGCCGAGATCACCAAGCAGGGACGTGGCGACAAGATCATCGTCTTCAAGTTCAAGCGCCGCAAGAACTACGCCCGCAAGCAGGGTCACCGGCAGGGCTTCACCGAAATCAAGGTTCGCGACATCACCCTCGGGTGAGCCGCTTCTCGAGAGGAACTCATGGCTCATAAGAAAGGCGTAGGTTCATCCCGTAACGGGCGCGACTCGAATCCGCAGTACCGCGGCATCAAGAAGTACGGCGGCGAGCAGGTGATTGCCGGCAACATCATTCTCCGTCAGTGCGGCACCAAGTGGCACCCGGGGAACAATGTCGGCCTGGGCACGGACTACACGATCTACGCCCTCATCGACGGCGTGGTGAAGTTCGAGCACAAGAGCAAGACCCGCTACAAGGTGTCGGTGTACCCGGCCGTGGCGCGCGAGTCAGTGGCGTAGGCTGACGGGTTGGATGTTGGAAGGGCCCGCCGGATATGGCGGGCCCTTTTTTTGG
>CANNKR010000082.1 GCA_947504615.1 Gemmatimonadota bacterium
CGGTGAGCGACCCGCCGGTCACGCGCCCGGCGTTGTCGATGGTGATGGACCCCACCATGGGAACAACCGCGCCGCCAAGCGCAGGGAATACGACGTCGAGCGGCGTGGCTGCCGTGGTAAAGGTCACGGCGTTGCCGGCGGCCGCCACCGTACCGGCCACGGGTTGGCCGCCCACGCGCAGTCGCGCGTAGGCGATGTCGAGCGACGGCAGCGCCACCACGTCGGGGAGCGCCGGCGCGACCCCCTCGAGATGGAGCCCCAGCGAGTCGATCCAGGCGCGCCGCGCCGCATTCGCGCCGGCGCCCTCGTGCAGGTCAGCACGCCCGGTGCTCACCGCGCCGGGATTCACGGCAAAGCGGAAGTCGCCACTGAGCCGCACGTCGAGTCCGTTGGCGGTCGCGCCGGGGGCGGCGAGGTTCGCGGCGAGCGCGCCGCCGGCCGACAGCCCGCCCGCGTCGAGCAGCGCATCGACGAGCGGCAAGGTGACGAGCCCGCTGTTGGCCACGCGCCACCCGTCGGCGCCCAGCGCCAGGGGCAGCGTGCCGAGCACGCGCGCACTGCCACCGACGATGCGCAACGCGGCGGCGTCGAGGCGCAACGAGTCGAACCGGATGCTCGCGTTGGTGCCCGTCACGGTGCCGGTGCCGGTGAAGGTCGCGCCCGACGGGTCGAGGAGCGCCCTCGGCACCTGCACCGCAAGCACCCCGGCGCCACTCGGCACGCGCCACGCGAACGGGGTCGTCACCTCGATGCGGCCGCTGACGAGTCGCACGCGCCCGAGGTCGAAGACCACGGCACCGCTGCCCGACGGCGTCGCCGCCGCCTGCGGCGCAACCAGTCGCCCGCCCGCGCGTCCCTGCCACGTGACGGTGTCGGGACGCACGACCACCGCCCCCATGCCGAGCGTGACCTCGAGCGCGCCCACGCGTGCCGTCGCCTGCACCGCCATCGTGTCAGTGCCGCTGAGCGCGCCGGTGGCGACATCGAGTGCGAGGAGCGACGTGAAAGGCCACGCATCGGCCGCCGACTGCAGGGCGGCGGGGCGCGCGACGCTCACCTGCGCCCGCAGCGCAAAGGCATCGGCGCGCCCCGCCGCGCAGGCGGGGAGCACGGGGGTGACGGCGCCAATGCGGAACTGCACCCCGGCCTGTGTCAGCAACGCCGGCCGCGCGAGCGGTCGCGCCGGGCTGCTGCCGCAGACCGTGGAGTCGGCACGCCACACCAGTTGCGCCGTGAACCGCTCGGCGCGCAGCGCGGGCACGCGATCGTACTGCAGGGTGGCGGCGGCGCTGAGTGACGCGGGGGAGACGCGCTCGACATCGCGCCACGAGACGCGCCACGACGGGACGTTCCACGCGGTGATGCGCCCCACGACGCCCGGCGTCAGTGATGTCGCTGGGCCAGCCTGCACTACGCGCGCCGCGCTGACGGAGAGTTCTCGCTCGGTCAGCAGCACGCTCGGCAGCGGCACCTCGAGCGTGCCCCCGGCACGCAGCGGCAACAGCAGGCGCCCCACCGCGACGGAACGCAGCGTAAAGCCACCGGCCGCCGTCCAGGCGAGGCGTCCTACTTCCAGGGAGTCGAGGCGCACCCGCGAGTTCGACGGCGCGCCAGGCCCGTTCACCGCGGTCACCGCCGCGGCGGTGACAACCGCGAGCACGCCCTCGCCGCCGTCGGGCACGCGCAGCGTGACGGGGCGCGCGAGCCCAGGTGCGCGATACTGGGCGTTAATGAGCAGGTCGCGCTGCACGACACCACCGGCGAGCGGAATACGCATCGAGCCGCTGATGCGCGTCACCGCCAACTGCATGGCACCGCCGCTCACCAGGTCGAATGTCGAGGGCGTGATGAGGCGCACATCCACCGTGCCCGCCGCCTCCCCCTGCTCATTGACCGCGAGTGCCACCGCGGATCCGACGCGCCGGCCGAACAGCCGCACGCCCGCGTACAGGGTTGCCTCGGGCGACACAGGGTCGCCGCGCACCACCAGTGAATCCACTTCGGCCGGGACGGCGGCGAGCAGCGCGACCCGACGCGCGTCGCCGGCGGTAAAGGCCACCGTCACCGTGCCAGCCGTGAGCCGCTCGCTGCGCGTGTCGTAACGCACCGACGCGAAGCGCGCCACGCCGCCGAGACCACCGAGAAGGTCGAACGGGACGCCGGCCGCGTCCACCGGTGTGAGCTCGAGCGTGCGGGCATCCACGCGCCGCGCACGTGCCCGCGGGCTCCCCCCCGCGTCCTGCAGCCGGAGCGAGCCGCCGGGAACGAGAATCTGCGCCGGCAGGTCGAGCGGCGCCGGCCGCGCGGAGTCAGCCTGCACGACGGTTGCGGCCGCGATCAGGCGTTCGACGAGCGCCGCGCGCCCCTGTAGCCGCAGTGAATCGCCCTCGAACGTGCCGGCCAGCGAACCGGTGACGGCCTCGACCGCCACCATGCTGCCATCCGGCTTGCGCACCGTGCACATGCCGCCGATGCGGGCGGTATCGAGCGGCCAGTCGAGCCGCGCGACGGTCAGGCGTCCGTGCGCCGCGGGGACGGCGATGCCCTGCACGCACGCCGACACGTGCGCGACACCCGCGATACCAGAGAGTTCCGCGACCCAACCCGTGCCGCCGTCGCGCCACGGCAGGCGTGACGCGCCCCAGCGCACGGCCCGTGGTCGCACGCGCACGTCACCACCGGTGAACGACGGCACCGCGAACGCACCGCCGTCACGCTCGACGACGGGGAGTTCCAGCGCGTCGGGCGTCAGCACCACCGAGTCGACGGCCGCGACGGCGAGGCCGATAGCTGGAACAGCGACGTCCGCCCGCGTGACCACGCGCACGTCCCAGCCGGCCGCGCGCGTCCACGAGACCGCGGGCGCGGCCACCGACCGAATGCGCAGCCGCAGCGCGCCCAGCGCCAGTGTCGGTGCGGCATTCGGCAGGCGCAGGGAGAAGCCCGAGAGCCCAGCGACGCGCGAGAATCTGCCGTTCAGGCGCTGCGGCCCCTTGGCGCCGACAAATGGGATGGTCGCGTCAAGTCCGAGTGCGAGGTCCGCGCTCACCACCTCGCTGCGCGCGGTGCGCAGGCGACCACGCACATCGACCAGGGCGAGCGTCGCAGAATCCGGCCGCGCGCTGCACGCAAAGTCGGCGACGGCCACCGAGTCGGTGACGCGAAGCGTCGAGGGGGCGCACGGCGCGGGACGACCGAACAGCTCGACAGCGGCGTCCACCTGCGGCGCAGCGCCCGCGCGCGCGATGCGCACCGAGCGCACCAGCACTGCGGCGGTATCGCTGCCGATGCGGGCCAGCGGTGCGCCCCCGGCTGCTGGGGCCTCCAGCAGCGCACGACCCGGCGCCGTGCTGCCCGTGGCTCGCAATTCGACACCGCCCACCGTGAGCACGCCCGCAAACGCCACCGACCCGTCTGCCGCCCGGCGCATGCGCTCGATGCGCGCGCCGGGAGCCAGATCCAGGCCCACCGGCGCCTCGATCTCGCCACCGACGACGCGTGGGCGCCCCGGCGCGCGCTGAATCACGAGGTCGCGCACGGTCGCCGTCAGTTCGCGCGCGGCCGCGCCGGGAAGCGTGAGGCGCACGGGCACCTGCCCGGTGACGATCAGCCGCGTGGCGTCGCCGCCCACCACCACGGCGCCGCGCAACGATGTAATGACAGCCATGCCCGGCGCCACGTCGACTTCGCCCAGCGCGACGGCAGCGGCCGGATCGCGATACGTAAAGCGCTGCATCTGGCTGCGACCGCCGCCCGCACCGTACGGCGTGCCGTCGGCATCGTACGCCGTCACCTGCCAGACGTACGGCATGCCGTCCTTGAGCGGCAGGGCCGACATCGGATAGACGTACTGGGTGCGGCGGTCGATTTCGGCCTCATGCCACGCGAGCGCGCCGAGCGCCTCGGCGGGCAGGCGCCCCGCGGGCAACTCGGCCACGCGCAGACCGTAGCGCACCGGCGTGGCGGCATCGACCTGAGTGGCCGGCGTCCACGAGAACACCGGCGTCGGCGACGTCACGATGCCCTCATCGGCGGGCTGCAGCAGCACGGGCGCCTGCGGGAGTTCGACGGTGGTGTTCGCGCAGCGCGAGGCCGTCACCGGACGGTCGTCGACGTACACGATGGCGCAGTAGCGATAGCGATCGGCGGGCAACAGGCCGCCACGCTGCGCCAGTTCCTTCCAGGCCGCCGGTATCCTGAGCGTTGCGTCGTCCACGAGCGCGCGCGTGGCGTTCGTAAACAGGTGCGTGCCGGCCCCGGCCGCCGTGCGAGGAACACTCGCCGCACTCCCACTCAGGCCGGACGACGCACTGAGGGTGCTTCGTACCTCGAAGCGCGCGAGGCGGCTCCCCGAGTACGTGACGACGATCGACAGGTACCCTGGCTGCTTGGCGAGCACATCCACGCGCGCGGGCAGCGTGGGCGACAGGATCACCTGCAGGTCCCACCCGCTCCCCTGCGCGCGCAACGATGCCGTCGGCGTGCAGATCGCCGACAGGACCGCGGTCGCCAACAAGGCGCTACGACCGAGATCCCTCAGCGGGATCTCCATGAGATTGCCCGGGACTCGCGGCGGTGCTTTGAGTAGTGCATCATATTGATGCGGACAAAATGTACCGCAGGGCGGCAACTGCCCGTCAACAACGCCGTCAACTCATTGCCACACAGGCTGTTGACACATGATCGTCGTATCTCTCTTTGACGAAGTTCGCGTCAGCATAAAGGGTCGGCCTGCATCGCTCCGACGCAAGGAAGCGGCGCTGGTGGCCTTCCTCGCACTGCGTAGCGCCGCCCCCGCATCGCGAGAACTGCTCGCCACGCTCCTGTGGGGCGAGCGCGACGAAGCGGCCGCTCGGCACTCGTTGCGACAGGCGCTGTTGGTGCTCCGGCGCCAGTTGGGTGAGGCACTCACGGAGACCAGCCTCGGACTGGTGCTGGACCCAACCAGCTTCACGTGCGACCTCACGGACGTCGAGAACCGCGGGGGAGGCATCGACGGCGCCGGCGCGATTGCACCCCATCCCGGCCGCGTCATGCACGGCCTTGATGCCGTCGGGACGGAGCCGTTCGCTGACTGGGTGGCCACCAGACGCGCCGCATACCGGGCGCGGTGGCGTGATGCGGTGGCACGCATGCGCGACGAGAGCGCCGAGGCGGCCCGCTGGAGCGACGCCGGGCACGCAGCGCGGGCATTGGAGGAAGACCAGCCGCTCGACGTCGAGAGCGTGCGCCAACTCGTGCGCACGCTGCGCAGGTCGGGCGCGCTCGGGGAGGCCGCCGCTGCGCTGGCCGCCGCCCAAGTGCGCTTCGAGCAGAGCAGCGTCGACACCGCGCCGCTCATCGAACTCGGCCGCACACTCCCGGGTATCTCCAGTGAAGCGGCGCGGAGTGGTGATCGCCGAGAGCGCACCGTGCATGTCGACCTCGTGGGACGAGAGCGCGAGATGGCCGAGCTGGCGACGACCTGGCGCAGCGTCGCCGCCGGCGCGGCGCACGGCGTCCTGATGACAGGTATCGACGGCTCCGGCCGCAGCCGACTGGCCGAGGACTTCGCCCGCGCGTTGCCGGCGTCAGAGCGGCGCCTGCTCTGGATCGGTGGCGCGGACGCGGCCGGTGCGGAACCCGTCGCACGCCGGGTGACGCGCGCGCTCCTCGACGCGCGCGGCGCGGCGGCAGCGGACCCTGATGTGGTCTCGCGGGTCCGCGACTGCCTGTTCAGCGGCAGTGCGCCAGCCGTGCCAGACATGCTGGATCTCCTGCGTGCCGTCGCTGCGGAACGACCCGTGCTCCTCGTGCTCGACGACGTCGACCTCTGGAGCGATGCCGACGCCGCCCTGCGCTCCGCCCTGATGTCGCCCTGCCCTCGGGCGATGACCATCGCCACCTGCTGGACGGAAGTTCCGGCGCCCCGCGGAACGCGCCGCCTCGAAGTCGGCCCGCTTGCGGAGGGGGCAATCACGCAACTCGTGGCATCCAGAACGTCACTTCCCGAACACGCATGCACGCGCGCCGCACGAGATTTGGCGCACGCAACGTCCGGGCATCCCCAGTGGATCCTCGACGTATGCGATGCGCTGCGCCCGTCTGCGACTGCCCGTCCGGGCACTGCGGCGCACGAGACACTCCTTTTGCCGGCCCCGCTCCCCCTCTCCGCCACGCTGCGCGACGAGGTGCGGCGCCGGCTCGACGCGCTGCCATCGGACGCTCGGCGCCTGCTTGACCTCATCGTCGGCTCGCCGGCTCGCGCCACGGCCGCCGGCCTCGCGCGACACGCGGGCCTCACCCCGGAAGCACTGACCGCGGCGCTCGACCGGCTGCTGCGCTCGCGCTTCATTCTCGCGGGTTCGCTCGCCGCGGCGCCGTACGCCGTGGGCCACCCCCTCATCGAGCGTGTGGTGCGCGACGCCCTGCACCCCGCGCGGCTCCTCCCGGACCGGGGGCGGGCGCGGCATGTGGCGACCCGTCGCCGGTGGGCGGTGGCTGTCGCAGCGACCGCGGCGCTTGTGGCCGCGTCATTTGCGGGGCGGGCCGCGTGGACGAGCATCGAAACGCGCGGCCCGCGCCTGATCGTCCTGCACGACGTATTCATCGCCGACACGGCGGATCGCGCGGCACTGCCGGTCGACGAAATGCTCGCCACCAATCTCGCGCGCATCGCGTCGGTGGAGATCCTGCCTGGCGCGCGCCTCGCCTCGACGGCCACGGTGCAGGCCCAGACGCTCATCAATCGTGCCGAGTTCGACCTCAGCGGGGCGATGGCACGGCGCGGCGGCGGCGTGCGGCTCGACCTTCGTCTCACATCGCGGCACGACGGCCGGGTGCGTGGCGGCATCTCGGTGGAGGCCCCGGACCTCTTTGCCGCCGTCGATCGCGCCACGGCCGAAGTGGCGCTCCTGCTCGCGCAATCCATCCCTCCGTCCCCACTCGCACGCGTGTCAACGGCATCGCTCCCCGCGTTCCGCCTCTTCGAGCAGGGAGAGCGTGCACGCGCCGCCGGCGACCGCGCGAGCGCCGCACGCTTGCTGCGCGAGGCCATTCGCGTGGATACCTCCTTCGCGCTCGCGCGCCTGCACCTTGCGCAGGCATTCGGCGACTTCGACAAGGACGGCGCCCACGCGCAGCTCGACACGGCGCTGGCGGCCACCGGGCGCCTGCCGGAGCGCGAGCGCCTGCTGGTGCGCGCGTGGCGCGCCATGATCGACGAAGATCCCGTCCGCGAACTCTTGGCGGATTCGTTGGTAGCCAAGTGGCCGCTCGACGCCAGTGGATATCTGATCCAGGGCCAGTCCCGCACCTGGCGCGGCGCCTTCCTTCCGGCCGTCGCGTCCCTGCGCCGGGCGATTGCACTCGACGCCCCCGGCCTGTCCGGCATCGAGGCGAGCTGCCTGGCGTGCGATGCGTACGAGGGGCTCGTCAGTGCGCTGCTACTCGCCGATTCTCTCCCAGCGGCCATGCAGGTGGCGCGCGAGTGGGAACGATTGCAGCCGCAAGGAGGTCGCGCCTCCGCGGCGGTCTCATCGGTGGCGCAGACGGCCGACGACCTCGGCACGGCCGCCGCCGCGGCACGGCGCGCCGTCGCGCGCAACCCGGCGGATGAGTACGCGGGGGTCTACGAAGCGGTGTGGCAGATCCGCGCAGGCGAACCATCCACCGCGTTGAGAACGCTCCAGCCCGAGTTGCGGCATGCCTCGCCCGAACGGCGGCGGCAGGCCGCCTGGTTTTCCGCCATCGCCGCACGCAACGCGGGACGCCCGGCGGAAGCCGAGGCGCGGCTCCGCCAGTTCTACGACGCGCTCCCGGCGGCCCAGCGCCCCGCCTACGCCACCTTCCACTTGCAACGCGCGCAGGCCTTGCTCGAGGCAGGCAACGCGCGCCACGCGGCACTGCTCTTCGATTCCATTGCGGCCAGTGCCGGATCCGTGGCCTCGTCACACCGCATGGGCCGCCTGCGCGCGTGGGCGGGCACGCTGGCCGCGGACGCCTGGGTAGCGGCCGGAGACACCACCGACCTCGCGCGGCGCATCCGGGAGGTCGAGGCCTGGGGCGCCCAGAGCGCCTATGGGCGCGACCGCGTGCTCCACCACCACCTGCGCGGACTGCAGTCGCTGTCGCGCGGCGACCTGCCAGCCGCGCGCCGGGAGCTCTACGCGGCGCGATGGAGCCCCACCGGAAGCTACGCACGCACGACCAACGCACTCATCGACGTCCTGCTGCGCGAGCATCGCATCGACGAAGCGCTCCAATTGCTCCATCAGGCGAGCCATGGTTCGTTGGAGAGCGTCCACCTGTATGGCACTCGGCGCGACGTGCACCTGCTGTACGCGCGTGCTTACCGCGCATCCGGCCAGCGCGACTCGGCGTCGGTGCACGAGCGCTGGCTCGCGACCGCGTCGCGCTAGCCACTCCCGGCACGCCTCCGCCGACCCTACCCAACGCGCCACGCATCTGGGACATGGCGCACGAACACGCGCCGGTCGCGCAGCAGAATGCCGATGACGTCAAACCGGTAGCCGTCGACGCGCGTCGAATCATGCTTCGCCAACCATTCGCGCGCGCTGCGCACGAGCGACCGCTGCTTGCGCACGTCCACCGCTTCCACCGGATCGCCGAACTCGAGCGCGGCGCGCGTCTTCACTTCGACGAACACCACCACGCCATCGCGCGCGGCAATCACGTCGACGTCGCGATGCCCGCTGCGCCAGCGGCGCGCGAGTACGGTGTAGCCCTGGCTCTCGAGCCAGCGCGCGGCGATGCGTTCACCCAGCTCGCCGAAGGCATTGGTCTTTTTGGTCACGCGGCAAGGCTACACGCGCCTGCCGCCGCGCGCGTCACCATTCGGCGGCAGCTGCCATCCTTTCAGCGCACGTCGCACGGCGGCGATACCACGCCGCCGAGGGGCGCCTACGAGTTCGCGCCCTCGTGCGGTCCGCAGATGCGTGCGATGTCGTCGAGCCCCATCAGGACGTCACGCGGCTTGGAGCCATCGGGCGGGCCCAACACCCCCGCCAGATGCAACTGGTCGATGACGCGCGCCGCGCGGCCGTAGCCGATCTTCAGCCGGCGCTGCAGCAGCGACGTCGAGCCCCCCTGGTTCTGCACACAGACTTCGGCGGCCTCACGAAACAGCTTGTCGCGATCGTCGTCGTCCGCGTCGCTCCCCTCGTGCCCCGCCCCGGCCTCCAGCGCCTCCTGCTGCCGCACGCGCTCCAGGATGTCCATCTCGTCGGACGTCGGCTCGTGCATGAAGCCCTGCGCCTCAAGCGCAGCCTTGCGGGCCTCGCGCCGGTCGGAATACCAGTGCATCAGCCGCTCGGTGTCCTCGTTGCTCAGGAAGGCACCCTGCAACCGCGCCGGCTCGCTCTTGCCCGGCGGAATGAACAGCATATCGCCGTTGCCCAGCAGGGATTCTGCGCCCATGCCGTCGATGATCGTGCGACTGTCGATCTGCGACGCCACGCGGAAGGCGATGCGGCTGGGAAAGTTGGCCTTGATCAGGCCGGTGATGACGTTCACCGACGGGCGCTGCGTGGCCAGGATCAGGTGGATGCCAATGGCGCGCGCCTTCTGCGCGAGCATGGCCAGCGGGGTCTCGACCTCGGCGGCGCAGGTCATGATGAGGTCGGCCAGCTCGTCGATGACGACCACGATGTAAGGAAGGACATGGCCCTTGTACTCGCGATCCTCGAAACCAACCGTCTGATCCTTGGGGCGCACCAGCTTGTGGCCGTCGCGCACCTTGGCATTGAAGTCCTGGATGTTGCGCGCGCCATTGGCGGCCAGCAGCTGATAGCGCTCCTGCATCTCCATCACCGCCCACTTGAGCAGGGACGCGGCGTCACGGTTGTCGGTGACCACCTTGTGGCGCAGGTGCGGCAGCACGTTGTAGACGCTGAGCTCGACCATCTTGGGGTCGACCATCAGGAAGCGCAGCGTCTTGGGGGTGTGCCGGTAGATGAGCGACGTGATGATGGTGTTCACGCAGACCGACTTGCCCGACCCGGTGGCACCAGCGATGAGCAGGTGCGGCATCTTGGCGAGGTCGGCCACCACGGCGCGCCCCTCGAGGTCCTTGCCGAGTGCGATGGGGAGTGCGAGCGGCTTGCTGGTGTAGTCGCGGCTCTCGAGGAGTTCGCGAAAGATCACCATCTCGGGTGAGGCGTTGGGCACTTCCACGCCGACGGCGCCCTTGCCGGGAATGGGGGCGACCACGCGAATGGACTGCGCGCGCATGGCGAGCGCGAGGTCGTTGGCGAGGTTTGCAAACTGTCGGACCTTCACGCCCGGGGCGGGCTCGATTTCAAACTGCGTGACCGTGGGGCCGCTGGTGCGGCCCACGAGTTCGCCGTCCACCTTGAAGGTGCGCAGGGCGTCCATGAGCTTGAGGCCGGCGGCGTCGAGCTGCGCCTTGTTGGCGTCTGCGTTGCGCGGCGCGGGCGGGCTGAGCAGTTCGGGCGACGGCAGCTCTTCGGCGAGCGGGTCGAGCAGTTCGCTGGCATCGATTTCGGTGGCGATGCTTTCGTCGCGGCTGCGCTTCTTCTTGCTGGCTCCTACTGCGGAACTCCCGATAACGGCGGATTCTGGGGATTTTGGGGATACGGCGTCCAGGAGTTCGAAGGCGTCCAGTTGGGGTTTGGCGTTCGCGATTGCAGGGGGAAGGCCTTCCATCAGCGAGAGGTCGAGGGCGGGCATCTCGGCGGCCGGGGGTTCCATCTGCTCGGCCTTGGTCAGCGTCGGCTCAGATGCCGCCGCCTTGGGGCCGGCGGAGCCGAGAATGGCGCGGATGGGGTTCCAGTTGAGCGCGACGGCCGACAAGGCGCTGATCGAGAGCGCGACGATGACCCACGCGCCGCCATTGCCGATGGCCTTCACCAGGTAGAATGCGGCGAACGAGCCCCAGAGCCCGGCGAGCGGATCGACTTCGGCCGCCACCAGCTGGCCGCGCGCGAGGGCGGCGACCACGGGGACGACCACGGCGAGACCGATGGTGAAGGTCAGCCAGCGGCGGTCGTCGGTGTCGCGAATGCGGCCGAGCAGGCGCAGGGCGTGCACGGCGGGAATGAGCGGGACGATGACCGCGGAGAGGGCGCCGACGAGTGTGAGCACCGACCAGCGCAGACAGGCGCCGACGGGGCCGAAGATCGAACCAGAGTCGACGCACGACTGCGACGAGTAGGCAGGCTGCGCCACGAGTGCGCCGCCGATGAAGACCGCGCCGAGCAGCAGCGCGATGCCGCCGATCTCGCGCTGGAGGTGCGCACGGCGGGTAGCCTTGGCGAGCGCAGCGGCGTCGAGCGGAGCGGGATCGTCCTTGGCCGCGCGACGGCGGCGTCCCTGCACGGGTTCGCCGATATCGTCTTCGCTCACCGGAGCGCGGCGGCGAGCGCGGGGCGGCGCGTAGTCGCCGGTGTCGTCGAGTTCGGAAGCCTTGGGGGCGCGCTTGCGCGGGTTGGGCGAAACGTCGAGGTCATCCAGCGACGAATCGTCCGTCGCGCCAGCGCGGGACGACATCGACCGCGTCGACTTGGGCGCAGGCCTGGAGGTCGGCGCTGAATCCGTGGTCTCGGAGGAATCGTCCGTGCTGCGCGTCGCGGAAGAGCCGCGCAAGATCTTCGCCATAGGCCTCGTCAATGCACGCGCTTGCGCGCGCGCCGTCATTCATCGTGAGCTCGTCGCCCCATGCCGCATGCAGGCGACGCACGAGGCGCCCGGCACAGGCGGAATCCTCGAGCGCGAAGCCTCCCTCGCGACCTGAACAGACGACGGCGACCGTCGCACCCTCCCCGAACTCGCGTTCGAGAAGCGATACGACTGCCGAGAGATTGACGTATGAAGCCAAGAGCAGGTCACGGGGGGTTGCTCTGGGTGGTGACGGGTGCGGGGTGGCGGGTGCAGGTGAGGGGGGACGGGGCGCCACGACAGCCAGTGCCAGGGTGATGGCGCGGGTGCCATTGGTTGTGGTCCAGACGATGTCGCGGCCCTCCACGGCGTCGCGGGTGAACTCGAGGGGGGAGTTGCCGAGGTCGAAGCCGTCGGGCTTGAGGGCGTGGCGCTCGCCGGCGAGAAGGGCAGACGGCAGGGTGCGCGCGGCAGCGCGGGCTTCGTCCACCGTCGCGTGGGGGATGAGGGCGCGGGCGCCGCGGGAGAGGGCGCACGCGGCGGCGGTGGTGAAACGCAGGACGTCGATGACGACGGTGAGGTCGGCATCGGTGGGTTGGGGGGTGAGGAGTACGAGCAGGGGCACGAGATGGGGGTGGCGGGTGTGGGTGCGGGGTGCGGGTGCGGGGTGGCGGGTGCAGGTGGGGGGTGAGGGGGGGGGGCGCGTTCATTCGATGCGTTGCGC
>CANNKR010000083.1 GCA_947504615.1 Gemmatimonadota bacterium
ATACGAGAGAGTGGGACAGAATACGACAGAGTGAGACAGAGAACGACAGATAACAACTGATCGAAGAGGGAACGCTGTTTTCCGTCTGTCGTACTCTGTCGTACTCTGTCGTACTCTGTCGTTCTCTGTCGCTATCTGATCTTCTGCACTTCCTCTGCCACTTCGAGCGCCCGCTCGATTTCCGCCACCACGGCGCGCGCGTCCTGCGTCTGGAAGTTGGCGTCGGCCATCTGCGACTGCAGGCCGCTGGAACGCAGCTTCAGCAGGTCGAGCTTCATGGTGCCGAGCACCAGCGACGCATTGTCGAGCTGCGCCGCCACGGTTTCGCGTCGCTGGGCCAGATCGTGCAGGGTGACGCCCTGCCGTTCCAGCAATGACACGCGCCGGTCTCGGTCGGGGGCGTCGGGGGCCAGCGCCCGGGCATCGGCCAGTCGCTGATCGAGCCGCGCCAGCGCTTCAGGTGACGCATCGGTGTCGAGCTGATGCAGCGCGCTGGCCAGCGAGATGATGCGTTCCACCAGCCCCTTCACCGTGGGCGCGATATCCGGGAGCAGCTGCTTCTCACTATCGGGCAGCTTGGCGATCACGTCGAGCACGACCAGCCGGGCCTCGACGGCGTCGCGGATCACGTACCCGTGGCGCCCGTCCAGAACGTCCCGCGGCACGCCGGCCAGCAACGGATCGGTGCCCGGCGGCGCCAGGGCCCGCACCCCAACGCCCGGCACCGCCTGCGCACCGTACGACGCGGCGCCATCAGCGTCACGGCGCGACGGGCGGCTGAACAGCTTGCCCAGGGGAATGTGGTCGGCCCACAGACTCGCGACCGACCGCAGCAGGCCGACGCCCATGAAGAACGCCGGAATCAGGAACCAGGGTGCCCCGCGCGTCATCAGGTTGACGCCGAACAACATCGCCGTCATGGCGACATAGTTCACCGCCTTCCGCCGTACGCGCTGCAGGCGCAGTTCGTCGCTCATTGCCGGCGGCGCCACGATCCCCTGCAGCAACGCGTTCGCTGTCAGGGGGTCGGCATGCCGCAACTCGCGCCGCGCTTCTTTCAACTGGGCGCGGTACGCACGTTGCTGCTCGCGCCAGACGTGAATCTCATGGTCTTCGTCGGATTTCGTGCTGCTGCCACGAAAAACCCCGAGCGCCAGCAACGGCTGCAGTGGCGGCCGATGCGAAGGCGCGTCGGCGCGAGCGACGGGTGCGTTGCCGAGGCCGGCCGGCCTCGCCGCCGACGGCACTGCCGGCGCTGCCGGCGCCGATGATGATGGCGCGGCGGTCGCTCCGCCCGGCGCGCGCGCGGCGGCCACCGTACCGCTCACCGTCACTGGCGCACTCTCCGCCAGCGCATCCCGGAACGCGGCCGCGTCGGCCCAACGGTCACCCGGCAGCTTGCACAGCGCGCGCTCGACCGCCGCGGCCAGGTTGGCGGGGAGGTCGGGGCGCAGGTCGAGCAGCGGACGCGGCGGTTCGCTGAGGTGCTTCATGAGCATCGACGGCGTATTCGACGCGGCAAACGGCAGTTCACCCGCCAGCATCTGGTAGCCGACGATCCCCAGCGCGTAGATGTCGGCGCGCCCGTCCACCTCGCGCTCGCCCATCGCCTGCTCCGGGCTCATATACGCGGGCGTGCCGACCGCGATGCCCGTCGCCGTCAGGCGTCCGTCGGCCTCGGCGGCGCGGGCGATGCCGAAGTCGGTCACCACGGCGCGCCCCGTGGCCGCCTCGATGAGAATGTTGTCGGGCTTGATGTCGCGGTGGACGACGCCGCGCGAGTGCGCAAAATTCAGCGCGTCGGCCACCTCGCGCAGCACGCGGCGCACCGTGGCGATGGGCGGGCGGGGCTCGTTGAACAGCAGCTTGGCCAGCGGATCACCTTCCACCAGCCCCATCGCGAAGTAGACGATCCCCGCCGACTCATCGACCGCGTAGATGGGGACGATGTGCGGGTGACTGAGTTGCGCTGCCATCTGCGCTTCGCGCAGGAAGCGGCGTTTCACTTCGTCGCGAAAGGCCAGCTCGGGCGGCAGCACCTTGAGCGCGACCTTGCGGCGCAGCCTGGTGTCCATCGCGCGATACACCACGGCCATGCCGCCGCGGCCGATTTCGCCATCGACCTGGTACAGCGAGCCGACCGCGGCGACGACGCGCGCGCGGAGCTCGTCGGTCACGGGCGGCCCGGTGCGCCGTCGCGCGGGCGGAGCCGCGCCATCTCGTCGGCGACGTAGACGGCGCTGTCCACCTCACGAGCCAGCTGCATGGCCTGCTCGGCGATGGTCGTGACGTGCTGGTACGTCTGCGCGCCCGTCTTCAGGCGCAGGACGTCAAAGCGCATGTTCTTCAGCGCCAGCGAGCAGCTGTCCAGTCGTCCCACCAGTTGTTCACGGCGCTTGTCGACATCGGCCACGGTACGCCGCTGGCGCTTGAGCAGGGCCAGGCGCCGGACGCGCTCCTCGCTGGCGGCACGGTCCAGCGGATTGGCCGCCGCCTCGAGCACCGTGATTTCCTTCTCGATCGTACCGGCCGAGAAGCCCGCCGACGAACGTTCCAGGTCGGCCACCTGGGTGGCGAGCGCCAGCACCGTGTCGGCCAGCGTGGTCGCACTGCCCACGACGTCGGGGAGGCGCGCCCGGTCGGCGCGCGCCATCCCCTCGATCAGGCGGATGATCTCGTCGCGGTCCACCAGCGCATCGCGCGCGATGGCGGCGTGCGGACCACTGCCGAGGGCGGCCGCGTCGCGCTGCGACAACGAGGCAGGAGCCGCGGGCGAGCGCAGCAGGTCGGGGCGCTGGGCGCGCGCACTGTGCCTGGCGCGCATGCGCTCGCGCGTGTTGCGATCAAAGATCGACCGTACGTCTTCGCCCCATTCGGCCAGGACGTCGCCCACCATCCGCTCGCGCGGCTGGCGGAAGATGTCGTGCCAGTCGTAGCCCTCGCTCCAGAGCTTCGCGTACTTGTACCCGATGGCGATGCTCCAGAAGGCGGTGACGAACAGCATGTTCGGCCCGCCCAGCACGTTGACGGCGACGAAGGCGCCGTTGACCCAGATGAACGGCGCCACCTTGCGGCGGAACTCGACCACCATGGGCGCGTTCCAGCGCGCCAGTTCGTCGCTGGTCGGGAGTCGGTCGCCGTCGGGCATCGTCGTCAGCGGCATCGGCGTGAACGCCGGCGACGTCGACGAGGCCATCATGCCGCCGTTCCCCGTGGCCATATCGTACGGCGACGGCTGCTGGGGATAGGCGCGTCCCGCCACGACCGGAAGTGCCGGCACGTTGCCGGTCTCGAGCGCCGCCTTCAGTTCGGATGCGCTCTGGAACCGGTCGTCCGGGTTTTTTTCGAGCAGCAACATCACCGCTCGCGCCAGGTCCGGCGGCACCGATACGCGCTGGTCGATGGGCACCGGGCGCTCGGACAGGTGCTTCACCAGCAGCGCCGGCGTGCTGTTGGCGTTGAACGGCAGGTCGCCGCACAGCATCTGATATGCGACGACGCCCAGCGAGTAGAGGTCGCTGCGGCCGTCGACGTCGCGGTCGCCGGCCGACTGCTCGGGACTCATGAACGCCGGCGTGCCAATGGCGATCCCCGTGGCCGTCAGACGCGCGTCGCTCCCCTCGCTGATGGCGCGCGCGATGCCGAAGTCGGTGACCATCGGGCGCTGCGACTGCGCATCGATCAGGATGTTGTCGGGCTTGATGTCGCGGTGCACCACCTTGTTGGCGTGCGCGTAGGCCAGCGCATCGGCGACATCCCGGAGGATGCGGCGGACGTCGTCGGGCGGCATCGGTCCGCGATCGTGGATGCGCTTGGCGAGGTTGTCGCCATCGATGAAGCCCATCACGAAGTAGACCAGCCCGCCCTGTTCGTCCACCGCGTAGATGGGGACGATGTTCGGATGGCTCAACTGGGCGGCGGTCTCGGCCTCGCGCAGGAAGCGCGTGCGGATCTCGGACCGGAACGCCAGCTCGGGCGGGAGCAGCTTCACCGCCACCGTGCGCTTCAGGCGCCGGTCACGGGCCTTGAAGACAATGCCCATGCCGCCGCGTCCGATCTCCTTGTCGAGTTCGTACGCGCTGTCCAGCACGTTCGCGATGTGCGAACGCAACTCGGACTCGGACTTGGACAATAGAGAGTCTTCCACGGGGGTGCGGAAAGGTAAGAAGCCGGACGCGGGATGGCGAGAGCGAGGGGGGGAGAAGGCAGGATCGCGCGATCGCACGACCGCAGGACCGCACGACCGAAAGGTCGGGGGAGCCGGGAATCGGCGGGGGCCGGCGCGATCGTGCGATCGTGCGATCGTGCGATCGTGTGATCGTGTGATCTCGCGATCTCTCGATCTCGCGATCTCACTTTCTGTCAGACCCCTACGACACCGAGGCAGGCGAAAGTTGCAGGTCCCGCCTATATGTCGTATCTCAGTCTCCATGGGGGGTGCCCACCGGCGCATGCCGCCCACGCCGTCAGAGCGACAGCGTGTTTGGTACGCCAGTTGCAATGAGCAGGGGGAGGCACTCCCCTTTTGCCCCCCGTGGGGTAGCACAGGAATCCAGGAACCCGCATGAGCATCCGACAGACCCTCCCCGTCCTCCCGTTGCGTGGCACGGTCATTTTTCCCGGACTGACGGCCCCCATCGCCGCCGGCCGGCCCGGCACGCTGCGCGCCATCGAGGCCGCGCTCAAGGGCGACCGGCTGGTCTTTGCCGTGGCGCAAAAGGACAACACCGACGAGCCGTCGCCGGAGATCCTGTATTCCATGGGCGTCGTCGCCCGGATCGGGCAGATCCAGCGCGGACTCGGCGGCGTGCAGCTGCTGCTGCAGGGCGAGCAGCGCGCCACCGCGCTGCAGTACACCACCACCGAGGGGTACCTGTCGGCGGTCGTGACCCAGATTGATGAGCAGTCGCCGCTGGACGACAAGGACCCGGCGTTCGTGGCGCTGTACAAGGAAATCCGCGAACGCGCCGGCGAGCTGGGCGAACGGCGCGGTCTTCCCGAGGAAGTGGTCCACCAGGTGCTCGACTCGGTCACCGAGCCGGGGCGCTTTGCCGACCTCGTGGCCGGCTACATCGACTTGTCGGTGCCGGAAAAGCAGGGACTGCTGGAGAACCTCTCGGTCGAGGACCGGCTGCGCCGCGTGCTCGTGCACGTGCAGCGCCAGATCTCCCTGCTCGAGGCCCAGGACGACATCAAGTCGCAGGTGCAGGAAGAGCTGGGCGAACGCCAGCGCGAGATGTTCCTGCGCGAGCAGATGAAGGCCATCCAGAAGGAGCTGGGCGAAGAGGACAGTTCCAAGGAAATCGAGGAACTGCGCGCCAAGCTGCTCAAGCTGGAGATGCCCAAGGAAGCGCGCACCGAAGTGGCCCGCGAACTGGGGCGCCTGGAGCGCGCCGGCCGCGAGTCCATGGAAGCGCAGGTCATCCGCACCTACCTCGAGTGGATCGCCGAGCTGCCGTGGAACACACGGTCCGACGACCTGCTCGACCTCAATCGCGCCATCGCCGTGCTCGACGAGGACCACTTCGGCCTGAAGGACGTGAAGGATCGCGTCATCGAGTTCCTGGCCGTGCGCCAGCTGCGCGCGCAGCAGCTCGCCGACGAGATGGACCGCACGGGCGAATTTCCGATCGCCAAGCTGAAGGAGAAGAAAGAAGACGCCACGCCGACGATCGGCCGGGGCAACGGCGACGACGACCGCACCATCACCGACAAGCGCGAGGCCAAGGCGCGCGCGATGGCCAAGGGCCCGATCCTGCTGTTCTCGGGCCCGCCGGGCGTCGGCAAGACGTCCATCGCCAAGTCGATCGCGCGTGCGCTCGGCCGCGAGTACGTGCGTGTCTCGCTGGGCGGCGCGCGCGACGAAGCCGACATCCGCGGCCACCGCCGCACCTACGTGGGCGCCATGCCCGGGCGCATCATCCAGGGGATGAAGCAGGCCGGCACCAAGAACCCGGTGTTCCTGCTGGACGAAGTGGACAAGCTGGGCGTGTCGTTCCAGGGCGACCCGTCGAGCGCCCTGCTCGAGGTGCTCGACCCCGCGCAGAACGACACGTTCACCGATCACTACCTCGGCGTGCCGTTCGACCTCAGCGAAGTGCTGTTCGTCGCCACGGCCAACTTCATCCAGAACATTCCGGGGCCCCTGCTCGACCGCATGGAAGTGGTGGAGTTCGCGGGCTATACCGAGCGCGAGAAGGCGGAGATCGCCAAGGCCTACCTCATTCCGCGCCAGCTCGAGGAAAACGGCCTGGCCGACAAGCAGGTGAGGATCGAGAACGACGCCATCATGCAGCTGGTCACCAACTACACGCGCGAGAGCGGCGTGCGACAGCTGGAACGCGAGATCGGCAAGGTGGCGCGCAAGGTGGCGCGCCGCATCGCCTCGGGTGACGAGCACACGACCATCGAGGGCGACGGCGTCATCACGGCCGTCGAAGTGCGCGAGTTGCTGGGCCGGCCGCGCGTGCGCCCCGAAAAAGCGAATGCGGCGCACGAAGTGGGCGTGGCCACCGGCATGTACTACACGCCGATGGGCGGCGACATCATGTTCGTGGAGGCCTCGACGCGCGCACTCACCACCACGCCGGCGGCCGACGGCTCGGGCGGCGGTGGCGGCGTGCCGGTCTCGCTGATCCTCACCGGGCAGCTGGGCGACGTGATGAAGGAGTCGGCGCGCGCGGCGTTCTCGTTCGTCACGAAAAACGCGGAACTGCTGGGCATCCCGCGTTCCCGGCTGGGCGCACTGGAGACGCACATCCACGTACCGGCCGGCGCGATTCCCAAGGACGGCCCGTCAGCCGGCGTGTCCATTGCCACGGCACTGGCCAGCGAACTGAGCGGGCGCCCGGTGCGCAAGGATCTCGCGATGACCGGCGAGATCACCCTGCGCGGTCGGGTGCTTCCCATCGGCGGCGTCAAGGAGAAAGTGCTCGGCGCGATGCGCGCCGGCATCACGCACATCATCCTGCCCAAGGACAACGAGGCGGACATGGAGGACGTGCCCGAGGAGGCAACGCGCACGCTCACGTTCCACTTCGTGGAGACGCTGCAGGACGTGCTGAAGCTGGCGCTGGTGGAAGAGCCGGATGTGGTGGAGCGGGAAGAGGAGTTGGTTGGCACCTGACCACCCAGCACTGTTTTCCCGCCGTGCCGATCACGGTCTCTTGATCGGCGTGACCTTTCCCGTCTTTTCGTCGATGGAGAACTTCGGCTTGATCGCGCGGTCGTAGTCGCCGGGCGCCGCAGCTTTGGCGTCCGTCGGCTTGGCCGCGGCAGGCGCCACTGCAGGGGCGGTCGTCTTGGCTGATGTGTCGGGAGCCGGCTTGGTGCTGTCAGCGGCGGGCATCGCGGCAGCGGGGGCTGGTGCGGCCGCAGCCGACGTGTCGGCGGCCGGCGCCTTGGTGCCGCTGGCGCACGCGGCTGCAAAGAGCAGCCCCGAGGCGAGCATCGTAGTGGCATGACGCGGCATCATTTCTTCTGCTCCCGGTTGATCGGAGTGATGCGACCATCGGCGGAGATCTCGAACTTCGGACGGTGCACGATTTCCCGTGGGCCGTCAGTGCCGGATGCTGCGTCCTGCAGGCTCATCCGCGCCAGCGCCAGCAGGCTGGGCACCGCATAGCTGTCCGCGGCCAGCAGGTTGACAGTGTAGCCGAGGTCCTGGAACGACCCGATACTCATCACGCTCCACGGCATGTTGAGGGTGGACTCGGCGTAGCCGGTCATCAGTTCCGAGTCGAACGCCACGGTTCCGCCGGACGGGCCTCCATTGGAGCCCGTGCAGCCCGTCGGGAACATTTCCCGCCAGTGGCCGTCCGCGGTGCCACCCCCCCCGCAGGCCTCGACGGCCACGCCCGTGGATGCGGTACAGAGATTCGCCGTCCCGCCAACCGCCAGGCAGTTGGCGATGGCGACGGAGCCCATGAACCGGGGATTGATACTGCCCGTGGCCACATTGGAGTCGTCGTACGCCGGAGCGGAGAGCAGTCCCTTTTCTGTCCAGATCGTGCCGAAACCCAGCACGTGGTTCATCTCATGCAGCACCACGCTCTCGAAACGACCGCTGGTGATGTAGCTCTGGATGTCGGCTTCGTCGAACTGCATGACGCCCACGACGGGGATTCTGCTGGTTCCCCGAACGAAGCAGGGTCCCGCCCGCGCGAGGATCTTGCCTGCCCCGTCGATGGCCGAAACGGACGCATAAATGATGACGCCCTGCGTGGACTCCGTGAGCGTCCCCGTCATCCCGGTTGCGCACCCCGAGATATCGGTGTTCTGGAGGTTGACCGGCGAAACCTGACTGATGATCGCCGCCCGCAGCCGGTTGGCCGCGTTAGTGAACGCGGTTTGCGCTTCGGTGGACATTGGCGTGCCGAAGAACCGCAGGTCGAGCGGGAAGTTGGACTGGATGGTGGCAGTGTACGGCGTCGAGAAGCCATTGGCCGTCGCCGACGCCGACTGCGTCCCTCCCTTGTTCCCCAAGCGCCAACCGGCGCCCGAGGCCACGCCGCTCGCATTCGTGGTCAGCAGGCCGGGCGCGACGATGCCGCCGCCCGCCGTCGAGACAAAGGTCACCTGCACGTTGGGGACGCCATTGCCGTATTGGTCCTGCACCGTGGCGGCGAGCGGGCTGGTGACCGCAGTTCCGGCGAGCGCAATCTGCAGGTTGCCACCGCTCGCCACGATCTTCGCGGGCGCGCCGGGTGCCCCGGTCGCCGAGATGATGAGCGGCGTGAGTCCTGAAATGGTGACGGTCAAGGTGTTCGTGCCCGCGGTGGTACCCAGCGTCCAGGTGCCGACCGACGTGGGACCTGCAGTCGTCTTGGACGGGGCGCCGACCAGCGAGCCGCCTCCAGTGCTCACGACCACGCTGACGGCCACGTTCCCAAGGTCATTGCCACTGGCGTCCTTCACGGTGAACGTCGGCGCGACGCTGAGCGCCACACCCACGGTGGCCGTCGGCGTGGTCGCCGCCGAGGCCTGCACCGATGCCGGCTTGGGCGGCGCCGTGCCACCGTCGCCGCCAGAACAGGCGGCCAGCGCCACAACGGCCATCGAGGTGCAGAAGTGAGCGGCGCGCAGTGAAAGAAGGGGGCGCATCATGGTCTCTCGATCACGCGTTGAGGGAATGTGAAGCCACGGCGGCGGCACCAAGCCGGCCCAGCGTGGCTGCCAGCGAAAGTTCGTCGCCGTCGAGTGTGCGGTCGCCCGCGAACGCAAGGAACAGAACGCCCGTGGCGATGGCATCGCGGCTGAGCGGCACGAAGCACACGGCGCCCGAGGCACCGCAACCGTCGAGCCCGGCGAGCGTACCGAACTGCCGCTCGCGCGCGGCGCGCGATGCCGCTGTGACGAGCGTTCCCTTGCGCAACGCCTCGGCCACGGCAGCCGCCAGATCTGGGGACACCGTGCTGAACGCCGTATCCGTGGCGTGCAGCACCGAAAACCCACCGGCGCCATTCGGGACGATGACCGCAGCCAGCGTGGTGCGGAACGATGTGGCTCCCGCATCCACGAGCGCGCGCGCGCCCGCGGCGGGCTCATGAACGGCGGCGAGCGCGGCCACCAGACGGTGCAACGCCTGCAGGTGCGCCGCGCCGGCCGACGCGGCGGCCGACGCGGCGGCCACTTCGCCCGGCGTGAGATGCGACGTGAGGCGCGCAGCGACGGCGTCACGCATGGGCTGCAATGCCACCACCGCCAGCAGGAAGGCGAGGATGGTGCCAAGCAGAATGACGCGACGGGCTGTCTCCCCGGTGGTGCTCTGCGTGCGCGCGCGCTCGGCGAGCACGCGCAGCTCTTCATCGCGCATCAGGCCGACGATCTTCACCAGCGAGTCGGCCTCGTGCGCCGCAATCTCGCGCGAGAAGAAACGCCGCGCCGAATCGGCGCTCGCGTGGTCGCGGATGGCGACCGTCGCGCGAAACTCGGAGAAGCTGGACGCCACCACCGGGGAGAGGCGGTGGAGCAGTTCGCGCTGGCGCGGGTTGTCCTCGCTCGAGCGCGCCAACTCGTCGAGGGCATCTTCGACGAGCGACTGTGCCGCCTGCAGCGTGGACCGCGCCGTGGAGTCACCCCGCACGACATAGGCCTTGGTGGCGCGTTCAGCGTTCTCCGTGGAGATCACGATGCGGAACGCCGCGCCCATGTTCTGGTTCGCCTGCCCAACGGCGCGATCGTTCTCGAGCAGTCGCGATGCGTAGTAGTACGACAGCGCTCCGCTCAGTGCGAGCAGCAACAGTGCCGCCCCGCCGGTGACCGCAAGCTTCTGAATTGGCGTCCAACGCATGGACCACACCCCCACTCAAGGAATTGGGCCCCAGCCAAAAAGGCGACGCGCGTCGACGCGTAGCGCCCCAGGCTCGGTCCCCGCCAAAAAGTACTCCAAATAACGCTTTTCCGGCGGTGTGGACGCTTCGGCGAGTTTCCCGCTGTCCCGGTCGAGTTCCGCCGTGACGATCCCGGGCGGCGGGGTCCAGGCGCTGCCGTGCCCGTAATTGGACCGGGCGAGCATCTGTCCGAAAATCGGTGCGGCCAGCGTGCCGCCCGCCGCGCCGGACATGATCTGGCGCGGCTTGTCGAAGCCAAGCCAGACCCCCGCCACGAGATCCGTGGTGGCGCCGATGAACCATACGTCGGTGTTGTCGTCGGTCGTTCCCGTCTTTCCGGCCACCGGCACCGCATACGGCACCGACCGGCGGACCGCATTGGCCGTCCCCCGGTCGACGACGTCGCGCATGAGGTCACGCGTGATGAAGGCGACCTCGGCGGACATGGCCGGCGGCAACGCGCGCACGGCCTGACCGAAGACGCTCCGTCCCGTGGCGTCCTCCGCGCGATAAATGAAGCGCGGTTCCATGGGCGTACCGAGGTTGGGGAACGCCGTGAAAGCGGCGACCAGGTCGAGCGGCTGCACGGCCGACGCGCCGATGGCACTGGATGGCCAGGGGGCGATGTACGAGCGGATGCCGAGGCGGCGCGCGAGGGCAATCACCGAGTCGCCCGTGAGCCGCTGCCAGAGTTGCACGGCCACCGGATTCCGCGACCGCACCAGCGCCTCGCGGAGTGTGATGTTGCCCAGGAACTCACCGTCCGAGTTCTTGGGGCGATAGACGTTCCCGCGGTCCATGGCGATCTCGAGCGACGTGTCGGGAACGATGGCGTTGGCGGGAATGGAGTCCATGATCGCCCGCGCGTACACGATGGGCTTGAAGGCCGATCCCGGCTGCCGCTGTCCGTTGACCGCCCGGTTGAACGGCCCCTCCGCGTAGTTGCGGCCGCCCACGAGCGCGCGCACATCACCCGTGGCCGGATCGAGCGCGATGACCATGCCCTGCAGGTAGTCCGTGCTGCCCTTGGAATGGTTGGCATACGTCGGGTTGCGATAGCCCGGGCGCGCCTCGACCGCGGCGGTCCCCTCGACGAGCGCCGCGGTCGCCGCACGCTGGAGCGCGGGGTCGAGCGTGGTGGTGATCACGTAGCCGCCCTGCCCGAACGGCACCCCCGCGCGCTCGAGTTGCACGCGGACGACGTCCACGAAGTACGGCGCGTACACCGACATGCCACTGTTGGACGCCGTCACCACCGGCTGCGCCTTGGCGGCGTCGCCCTGGGCGCGCGTGACGAAGCCCTGCGTCACCATCAGGTCGAGAATCGCGTCGCGCCGGTTCTTGTTGCGATCGGGGAACCGGGCGGGATCATAGTTCGTCGGCGCCTTGGGCAGCGCGGCCAGCGAGGCCGCCTCGGCCAGCGACAGGCGCGCCGCTGCCTTGCCGAAGTAGTGGCGCGCGGCCGCCTCCACGCCAAACCAGCCATGGCCAAACGAGATCGCGTTGAGGTACCCCTCGAGAATCTGTTCCTTGGTGTAGTGCCGCTCCATTTCCCGCGCGGCGCGTTGCTCGCGCAGCTTGCGGCCCAGGGTCTTGTCGCGCCGGTCGATCAGGTCGGGATGCAGGTTGCCGACGAGTTGCTGGGTGATGGTCGAGGCGCCGCGCGAGCCGCCCATCAGATTGTCCTTCATGGCGCCGGCAATGCCGACCAGGTCGACGCCGTCGTGCTGATAGAAGCGGTGATCTTCGACCGCCACGAAGGCCTGCGGCACAAAGCGCGGCAGCGTCCTGATGGAGACCGACGTGCGCCATTCCTTGCCGATCTCGCCCACCAGCGAGCCGTCCCGCGCATGAACCAGCGACGACTGGATCATGGGCGTGATCTGCCACGCCTCGCCGGTGGACGGCTTGGGCGCGGGTTGCTGGGCCGACAGCAGGCTGGCGGCGAGCAGGGGGAGGGCGAAGGCGGGATGACGCATCGAAAGGAGTGATACCCGGATGGGGGGGG
>CANNKR010000084.1 GCA_947504615.1 Gemmatimonadota bacterium
CACGGAGGACGGCGTTGTTGGGGGCTTGTGCGGATGGTTCTGTCCGCCGAGCCTTTTTGAATTTTGTAGTGGCCGTACTCCGTGGCCCTCTGTGTTCCTCGTTTTCCTCCGTGTTGAAAAACACGAACCCCGGCTCGGCGCGCTTTTTGAAACACGGAGACCGGAGGTAACGGAGGGCCACGGAGGACGGCGTTGTTGGGGGCTTGTGCCGACAGTACCGTGCGCCGAGGCTAGGGCTGCGACGTGTCCGGTGCGCGCCACGTACCGGATTTGCCGCCGGTCTTCTCGAGCAGTCGCACGCCGTCAATCTGCATGCCCTTGTCGATGCTCTTGGTCATGTCGTAGACGGTGACGAGCGCCACCGAGACGGCGACCATGGCTTCCATCTCGACGCCGGTGCCCGCCACGGTGCGCGCCTCGGCTTCGCAGCGCACACCGGGCAGCGCGTCGTCGAGGGTGAAGCGCACCTGCACGTCGGTGAGCGGCAGCGGATGGCAGAGCGGGATGAGATCGGCGGTCCGCTTGGCGGCCTGGATGCCGGCGATGCGCGCGACGGACAGCACGTCGCCCTTGGCGAGCGTGTTGTCGCGAATGGCGCGCAGGGCGTCGGCCGACATGCGAATGCTGCCCGCAGCGCGCGCAGTGCGCGCGGTGGCGGGCTTGGCGGAGACGTCGACCATGGAGGCCTCGCCGGCGCGGTTCACGTGGGAAAGATCATTCATGCGCCGAGGTCCGCGATGTCGCGCATGAGGCGTGCGCTGAGGAGTTGTGGAGAGACGTTCTGCTGCGCGGCGATCTTGGCGTCCTCCACGGAGCGCATCGCGCGCGCCGCGGCCACGGCCGCCTGATCGCGCCCGGAGATGGCCGCGGCGCGCCCGCGCTCGTGCAACAGCACGCTCACCGCGTCGAGCACGTCGGAGAAGGCGCCGCGGGCTCCCTTGCCCCCCTGCGCGAAGGCGGTGCGCAGCCAGCGTTCGCGGCCACCGTGCGCGGCTTCGATGAAGGCGCGGGCGCGCGCAAAGGCCGCGTCCTGTTCCTTGTGGCTCAACATCCGCCCGGGCGCGCCGGCGGCCTGCAGCACGCGCTCGTCGTCCGTGGTGCCTGCGCCCAGTCGTTCGCGGACTTCGGGCTGCACGAGGAAACGGCGCACCTCGTCGTCGGTGATGCGTGAGACGCGGAACGAGACGACGCGCGACTTGATGGTGGGGAGCAGCAACGTGGGTTCGCTGGAGGTCAGAATGAAGGTCGTGTTGGCCGGAGGCTCTTCGAGGAGCTTGAGAAATGCGTTGGCCGCCTCGGGACTCGACTCCTGCGGTACCATGCGCTCGGCGTCCCCAATGACGAACACCTTGCGATGTGCAATGGCGGGGGAGAGGGCGGCGCGCTGTACGAGGAGACGCGCGACGTAGCGGTAAATCCCTTCGCTGCCCCCGGGCCGCGCGTAGAGGCCGTGCTCCTTGACGCGCTCGGCGACGGCCTGGTCGTACTCCTCCTTCACCTGCTCGATGTCGGGTTCGGCATCCTTGAGCCGAGGCCGCGGAAAGAACCAGTACAGGTCGGGGTGCTGGCCGGCCAGCACGTAGCGGCACCCCTGGCACTCGCCGCACGGCGCCTCGTCGGCCGTACACAACAGCATCTGCCCGATCCACAGCGCCAGTCGCTGCTTGCCCACGCCCTCGGGGCCATGCAGCAGCATGGACGCGGGCAACCGCGCGCCACGCCATTGGTCGGCGAAGCGTTTGCGGAGGGGTTGGTGGCCGACGAGGGGGAGAAACACGGTAGACGGTAGACGGTGGACGGTAGACGGTAGAAAATAGACGGTAGACGGTAGACGGTAGAGGGAGAATCTAGCAGGGACGGGTCGGTTGTGGCGGGACGGGTTCCTGATTGGGCGGGCTCGGTGCAGTTTCCCTGTGAATCCGTGGGTTGCAGTACGACCATCTCCATCGAGCGTTCGCAGATGCGCCACCTCGTCCTGGTCCTGAGCATGACCGTCGCCTCCACTCTTCCGCTTGCCGCCCAGCGCGCCCGGGCTCGCGACCTCGGCGTCGCCCCGGGGGTGTTTGCCCCCGGCGCGAACAACGCCATCACCGACGTGGCGGGGGTGCGCGTGGGGCAGGTGACCGTCACCGAAGGCGACGGCGTGCGCACCGGCATCACCGCGATCATTCCGCACGAGGGCAACGCGTACGCCGAGCGCGTGCCCGCGGCCATCTGGGTGGGCAACGGCTTCGGCAAGCTGATTGGATCGACGCAGGCGAACGAACTGGGCGAACTGGAAACGCCGATCCTTCTCACCTGCACGCTGTGCGTGTGGAAGGCGGCCGACGCGATGGTCGAGTGGCTGCTGGAGAAGCCGGGGATGGATAAGGTGCGATCGATCAACCCCGTGGTCGGCGAGACCAACGACGGCGGCCTGAACGACATTCGCGCGCGTCCGATCACCACCGCGCAGGTGCGGCAGGCGCTGGATGGCGCGCGTGGCGGTCCGGTGGCCGAAGGGAGTGTGGGCGCGGGACACGGCACGGTGGCGTTCGGCTGGAAGGGAGGGATCGGCACGTCGTCGCGCCTGCTTCCCGCCGCCCTCGGGGGCTACACCGTGGGCGTGCTCGTGCAGAGCAACTTCGGCGGCGTGCTGCAGGTGATGGGCGCACCGGTGGGGCAGGAGCTCGGGCAATACGCGTTCAAGAACGCGCTGTCGAAGGACGGAGGCGACGGCTCGATCATGATGGTGGTGGCCACCGATGCGCCGCTGAGCGATCGCAACCTCAAGCGCGTGGCGTCGCGCGCCATGATGGGATTGGGGCGCACGGGGTCATCGGCGTCAAACGGCAGCGGCGACTACGTGATCGCGTTCTCGACCGCCAAGGAGGTGCGTCGCGCCTTCAACGCCACGCGCCTGCAGACGACGGAACTGGCCAACGAGGAGATGTCGGGAGTGTTCGAAGCCGTCGTGGAGGCCACGGAAGAGGCCATCTACAACTCGCTGTTTCAGGCGACGACGGTCAGCGGTGGCGGGCGCACCGTCGAGGCGATTCCACTGGAAAAGGTGCGCGGGATCCTGAAGAAATACGGCCGCGCGCTGCGCTAGGGCTTTGGCCCCGCCGTGCTGATGGAGAGGCGGCGGTAGGCATCGACCACGCGTTCGAGGGCGGTGTCGGAGTTGGCACCGCAGGCGGAGAGATGTCCCATCTCGCGTCCGGGTCGGGCGCCGTGCCTGCCGTACAGGTGCACCCGCACGCCGGGGAGGGCGAGCACCTCGGTGAAGTCGGGGGGCTGCGCGCCCGTCCAGAGGTCGGCGTGGAGTTTGTAAATGGCGGCCGGGCGTACCACGTCGGTGTCGCCGAGCGGGAGCCCGCAGATGGCGCGCACCAGCTGCTCGAACTGGCCGGTGACGCAGGCGCGTTCGGCGTGGTGATAGGTGTTGTGCGGGCGCGGCGCGAGTTCGTTGACGAACAGCGAGCCGTCCTCGAGCAGGAACAGCTCGACGGCCAGCAACCCAACCACGCGCAACTGCTCGGCGATGCGACAGGCGATCTCGGTGGCGCGCTCCACCACGTCGTCCTCGAAGTTGCCGGGAATCACCGACCAGGTAAAAACGCCCTGCGTGTAGTGATTGCGCGCGGGTGGGTAGGCGCGCATGTCGCCGGCAGGCGCGCGCGCCACCATCACACTGAGTTCGGCGCTGATGTCGAGAAACTGCTCGACGACGCCGATCGTGGCGCCGATGCTTGCCCACGCGCCGGCTGCGTCTTCCACGTGGGAGATGCGGGCCAGACCGCGGCCGTCCGAGGCGCCGGTGGACGCCTTGACGACGCCGGCCCCAAAGTCGCGTACCGCCGACGTGGTGTCGTCGGCGCTGCGGACGATGCGAAAGGGCCCCACGGGGAAGTCGTGGTCGCGCAGCCATTCTTTCTGGCGCGCGCGGTCCTGCACGGTGAACAGGACGCCGGGTGCGGGGCGCACGAGGGAGTGCCGTTCGGCAGCTTCGAGTGACGCCATGGGGATCTGCTCGATCTCCATCGTGACGACATCGGCGTCTTCGGCCAATCGCGCTGCCGCGTCGACGTCACTCCACGGGGCCGTGATGGTCTGCGAGGCGAGCGCGCGGGCCGGACAGTTGGGCTCGGGGTCGAGCACGTGCACATCGTAGCCCATCGTGCGTGCGGCCATGGCCGCCATGGACGACAGGTGTCCGCCTCCCAGGAAGCCGATGATGGATCCCGGGAGGATGACGGTCACGGGAACTTTTGCAGGCGCACGGCTGCGGTGCGCTTCTCACGCCAGGCGCGAATGCGCTCGCGGACTTCCGGGTGCGTGAGCCCCACGATCTGGGCGGCGAGAATCCCCGCATTGGCAGCGCCCGGCTTGCCGATGGCGAGCGTGCCCACCGGGACGCCGGCCGGCATCTGTACGATCGAGAGCAACGCGTCCATGCCGTTCATCGCCGTGCCAGAGAACGGGACGCCGAGCACCGGCACGAGGGTTATGGCGGCGACCATTCCGGGGACGTGGGCGGCTGCACCGGCGGCGGCGATGATGACCATCAGGCCGCGCTCCTCGGCGCTCTTGGCGTACGCGAACATGTCATCCGGCGTGCGGTGTGCGGAGATGATGTTCTTCTCGTGGGGGACGCCGAACTCCTCGAGCATTTCGATCGCGGGAGCGATGTTCTCAAGGTCGCTGGCGCTGCCGATGATGACGCCTACCAATGGGGATTTTGTCATGGAGGAAAGTTTACACTTTGGAGGGTGAAATCGGAACTCGGATTTCGTGATCGGCTTGGCCCGCCGTCCTCGATTTCCGGTGCGCCGTAAACGCCGGGTCAGGGTAGAACGTTCCGTGAAAATGGCGTAGGTTAGCGGTTCCGCCATCCCCCCGTCCTTCACCCCTCCACCCATGCTCCGTGAATGATCCGCTCGTGATCACGGCGACGCTGTTTTCCGACCTCAACTGCCCGTACAGCTACGCGCTGTCGGTGCGGTTGTCGGCACTGGGACTGGCGGACCGATGCGAGTGGCGTGGCGTGCAGCACGATCCCTCGCTGCCGCTGCCGCCGCGCCTGGGGGACCGCCGCGTGATGCGCGCCGTGGAGGACGACGTGGATGCGGTGCGGCTGCAGGCCCCGGAGGTGGAGATCCATGCGCCCCCGATCAAGCCCAACACGCGGCGCGCCATTGCGGCGGTGGCAGCGGTCCATCGCCAGCACGCACCGCGTGCGCTCGAGTTCCGGCAGGGCCTGGCCACCGCGCTCTGGTTGCGTGGCGAGGACATCTCGGACGGGGCGGTGATCAATGCCGTGGCGGCCTGGGTGGGTGTGCCAGGGTGGGTGGATCTGGATGGTCCGCCCGGCCATCGCATGGCCGATGACTGGGACATGGACTGGGTGACGCGCCGCCTTGGTGGTGTGCCGCGCCTGGTGCGTCCCGATGGGCGCGTGCTCTGGGGGCTGGCGTCGACGGGCGACATCGCCGATTTCTTTTCGACGCCGCTGCGATCGTCGGGGGAGTTCCGCCGCGGCTGAGTGGTTATGTCGTCAACGCGTCCTGGTAGACGGCGAGCGTTTCGCGGTGCTGGCGGTCGATGCTGAGCCAGTCGAGGTTCGTGCGTGCCGCGGTGCGCCAGCGATCACGCTCGGCGCCATCGTCGAGGAGTCGCGTGATGGCGGCGGCGAGGGCGGGAACGTCCTGCGGTGGCACCAGCACGCCGGCGCGCCCGCCATCGAGCAACTCGGGTGATCCATCGACGGCGGTGGCGATGATCGCGCAGCCGCAGTCGCGCGCCTCGGGAAGGACCAGGCCGCCGGGCTCGGCGCGAGACGCGAGTACGAAGACGGTGGCCTGGCGCAGCCACGGTCGCGGCGAGGGCTGGAAGCCTTCGAAGTGGATGCGTTCCGACACCGCCGTGGCCCGCGCGCGCGCCTCAAAGCCCGCGCGATCGGGTCCCTCGCCGACGAGATAGAGGTGGGCGCCCGCATGCAGCGGGGCGAGCGTGGCGAACGCGTCGATGAGTTCGCCGATTCCCTTGCGCTCGTAGAGCCCGGCAATGGTGACGATGGCCGGCTGCTGGAGCGTCACGTCGGCCTCGCCCTCGTCGAGCAGGCGGGGGCTGCCGACAGTGCCGTTGCGCACGGCGCGCAGTCGCCGGTGCGGCATGCCTCCCGCCGAAAGCCGCAGGACCGCGTCCTCGCTCATCACGATCACGCGATCGCCGCTGCCCATCAGCATGGACGAACGCTGCCACTCGTTGTGTACGCTGGCCACCAGGCGCCAGCGCGCGAACGGGCGCAGGAGCCGCGCCAGCAGGTGGCCCGTGACCATGTGGGCATGCACGATGTCGGGGCGGGCTTCGCGCAGCAGGCGTCGCAACGCGACCACGGCGCGCAGCAGGGTCACGGGGCGCCGCGCCTGGTCGATGCGCACGTGCCGCACGCCATAGCGTTGCAGCAGCTCCTCGTAGGCGCCCCCCCGGGACGCCACCCAGACGTCGTGGCCGTCGCGCGCCTGCACGCAGGCCAGGTCGACGGCGACGTGCACGATGCCGTTGCCGACGCGATCGACGTGGTTGAGGAGGTGCAGGATGCGCATGAAGCGAATCTAGGGGACGGCGGAGCGCAGGAACAGAAGAGCGCACGAGCAGAAGAGCGCACGAACAGAAGAGCGCACGAACAGAAGAGCGCACGAGCGCACGAGCGCACGAGCGCACGATCGCACGAACAAACGAGCGCGAGAGATGAATCCTCTCGCGCTCGTGCGCTCGTGTGTTCTTTTGTTCGCGTGCTCGTGCGCTCCGCAGTTACGGCACCAACACCCCATCAATCACATGCACCATCCCGTTGGAGCCCTTCACCGAGCCGAGGATCTTGGCCTCGTTGATGTAGGTATCGGCGCCCTTCTTGTGGATCGTCGCGTTGGTGCCGTCGGCCATGCCGACCACCTGACCATCGGAGAACTGGTCCACGCCGAGCGCGGAGGTCGTCACGTGGTGCTGGAGGACCAGGCGCAGCTTTTCCTTGTTGGCCGGCTTCAGCAGATCATCGACCGTGCCCTTGGGGAGCTTGTCGAAGGCGGCGTTGGTGGGCGCGAACACCGTGAACGGCCCGGCATTGGCCAGCGAGTTCACCAGATCGCCGGCCTGCAGCGCGGCAACGAGCGTGGTGTGGTCCTTGGAACCGACGGCAATCTTGACGACGTCCTTCACGGAGACCGTGTCGTTGACCGTGGCCTGTCCGGCGGCGGTCGCGGCGTCCGCGGGGGCGGCACCCTGCTCGGCCTGCTTGCCGCAGGCCGCGAGGGAGAGGACGGCGAACAGCGCCGGGAGCATGGGTCGGGGAGCGCGCATAGGTGTCACCTCGGGATGGGCAGATGAAAGGAAGGCCGGCGGGAAGTTGCGTGGTCTCCCCGGTCGCGATCGGCGTTGCCGTCGGCGGTTCGAGGTGGGGAACGCGATGCTGGGTGAAGGGCCGGCACCGGGACCGGCCAGACGATACAAGCTTCCCGGGAAGTCCGCAGTCAGGTAAAAGAGGACTATAGCATACCGCTATTGACTGCGGGGAGGCCCCGGGGCTCAGCCTCCCGGCGGTGGCGGCTCTAGGGGGGCCGCTGACGAGGCGCAAGAAAAAACGCGGGGCGCCGGAAGAACCGGCGCCCCGCGTTGATTTGACAGCTCCCGAGGAGGGATTTGAACCCCCGACCCGACGATTAACAGTCGTCTGCTCTACCCCTGAGCTACTCGGGAAGGAATACCAAAATTACCCGGGTTCGCAGGTGGAATCAAGGCGCTTGGCGCGATTTTGGATCCGGGTTTTCGACGAGCGAAAGGGATTTCGCCGGCCAAAGGCGCCCTATGGTCGCCGCAAGTACGGGGCAAGCCAGCGACCGGTGTGCGACGCGGCCACCTTGGCGACGTCCTCCGGGGTGCCGGCCGCGATGATGCGCCCGCCGCCGTCGCCCCCTTCGGGGCCGAGATCCACCACCCAGTCGGCCAGCTTGATCACGTCGAGATTGTGCTCGATGAGCACCACGGTGTGCCCGGCGTCCACCAGCTGGTCGAGCACGTGGGCCAGCTTGCGGATGTCTTCGAGGTGCAGCCCGGTGGTGGGCTCATCCAGGATGTAGAGCTTGCGTCCGCTCTTCTTGCTGGAGAAGGCGAGTTCGCGCGCAATCTTCAGGCGCTGCGCCTCGCCGCCCGAGAGCGTGGTGGCGGGCTGGCCGAGCCGCAGGTAGCCAAGCCCGACCTGCTGGATGTGCCAGAGCGCCTGCCCGAGTTTTTCCTCGTACGGGAAGAACCGGATGGCTTCGTCGACGGTCATCTCGAGCACGTCCACGATGGACCGCCCGAAGTACTTCACGCCGAGCACGTCGGGCTTGAAGCGCTGGCCGGCGCACTCCTCGCACGGCACGTAGACGTCGGCGAGGAAGACCATCTCGACGGCGATCGACCCGGCCCCCTCGCATTTCGCACAGCGGCCGCCGGCCACATTGAACGAGAAGGTGCCGGGGGTGAACTTGCGCGCCCGCGAGTCGGGAAGTGCCGCAAAGATGCGACGGATCTCGTCGTACGCCTTCACATAGGTGACGGGGTTCGATCGCGGCGTGCGGCCGATGGGTTCCTGGTCGATGAGCACCACGGCATCGATGGCTTCGGTACCGGTGAGCGAGCGGAACTCCCCCACGGTCTCGCCCAGATGCTGCCGCGCACTGTGGTCGCCGGTGAGCGTGGACTCGAGCGCGTGGAACAGCACGTCGTGCACAAGGGTGCTCTTGCCCGAGCCCGACACGCCGGTGACCGCCGTGAGCACGCCCAGCGGGAGCTTGAGGTCGACGTCGCGCAGGTTGTGCGCGCGCGCCCCCGCGAGCGTGATCCAGCGTGCGGGCTTGCGCCGCTTGTCGGGGAGCGGAATGGCGCGCGCACCGGTGAGGTACTGCCCGGTCAGCGGACTCTTGGCGGCGTCCGACACGGGGCCATTGAAGACCACGCGCCCGCCGCGTTCGCCGCTCTCGGGGCCCAGCTCGAGCATCCAGTCGGCGGCACGCACGGCTTCCAGATCGTGCTCGACCACCAGCACGGTGTTGCCGCCATCGCGCAGGCGCTTGAGCAGCGTCAGCAGGCGGTCCATGTCGCGCGGGTGCAGGCCGATGCTGGGCTCGTCGAGCACATACAGCGCATCGACCAGCCGCGACCCGAGCGAGTTGGAAAGGCCGATGCGTTGCGCCTCGCCGCCGGACAGCGTGCGCGTGGCCCGGTCGAGCGTCAGATACGTAAGCCCGACGTCGCACAAGAAGCGCACCCGCTCGCGCGCTTCCTTCCAGATGTGCGCGGCGATGGCCTGCTCGCTGGGCGTCAGCACGAGCGCATCGAGCCAGGCGTTGAGCAGGTCCACGGGCATCGCCGAGACGTCAGCGATATGCCGGCCGCCAATGCGCACGTTCAGCGCCTCGGGTTGCAGCTTGGCGCCGTGGCAGGCGTGGCACTCCATGGCCGACTGGTACTGCCGCAGGAATACCCGGATGTACTGCTTGTACTTCTTTGCCTCGAGCGATTCGAGGTGGCGGATCATGCCGAGGAATCCCTTGGCTTTTCCACGCAGCAGGAACTCGTGCTGCGCATCGGAGAGATCGCGCCACGGGCGGTCCATCGAAATGCCCTCGCGCTTGGCCGCCTCGGCCAGGGCGCGCCGCTTGTTCTCGTACCGCGGCTTGGTCCACGGGTCGAGCGCCCCTTCGCGCAGCGTGCGTTCCGGATGCGACACCACGAGGGCCAGGTCGTATTCGAGCGTGGCGCCGAAACCATTGCAGGTGGGGCAGGCGCCACGCGGGTTGTTGAAGCTGAACAACTGCGGGGTCGGATGCGGCGCGCGCGTGTGGTGGTCGGCGCACTCGAACCGGGTCGTGAACCGCAGGCGGGTGAGGGACGGTGGACGGCGGACGGTGGACGGCGCCGTGGCATCGTCGGCTGCGGGGACTTCGATGACCACCGCGTCGCCGTCGCCCTCGCGGAAGGCGGTCTCGATGGCATCGGTGAGGCGCGTGCGCTCGGCGACGTCAGCCGCCAGGCGATCGGCGACGACGAGCACTTCCTTGCACTTGGTGAGGTCGGGCTTCTTGCCGCCGAGCTCGTCCACGTGGAAGGTGACGCCGTCGGCGACGACGCGGACAAAGCCTTCGGCGCGCAGGTTCTCCACCGCGACCGCGTGCGACACCAGCCCCGAGAGTCGCAGCGGGAAGGTGACGAGCAGGCGGGTGCCGGCGGGCAGCTCGAGGACGCGGTCGGCGGCGTGCTGCGGAGTGTCGGGGTGCAGTTCGCGGCCGCACACCGGGCAGATGGTGCGGCCGATGCGCGCCCAGAGCAGCCGCAGGTAGTCGTAGATCTCGGTGGCGGTGCCGACGGTCGAACGCGACGTGCGGGTGGGGTTGCGCTGCTCGATGGCCACCGCGGGCGACAACCCCTCGATGGAATCGACGAGCGGCTTCTGCATGCGCTCGAGGAACTGCCGCGCGTAGGCCGACAGCGACTCCACGTACCGGCGCTGGCCTTCGGCGTAGATGGTGTCGAAGGCGAGTGACGACTTGCCCGAGCCCGAGGGACCGGTGATCACCGTGATTGCCCGGCGGGGCAACTCGACGTCGATGCCCTTGAGGTTGTGCTGCCGGGCGTTGCGGATGGTGATGAAGTCGGTCACACGGGAAATCTAAGCGCGAGACTAGAAGGCGACCGGGCCAACCTCGCTGCCACCGGGCAAGGGAAGCCTACGCTTGACAACACGTTACATGGTGCAATATTAGCAAAATGGCGAGTTGAGTGGTGGACGGATTACGCACGCCCCGTGAGGCGGCGGTGAGGGTCGTCGCAGTTTGAGCATACCTATGACTAGGAGAAGGAGTGTCTTCGAGTCGAATAGGAAATGTCGGTACCGTAGTCTTGGTGATCTGCGCCGTGGCCGTCACCGTGTCGGTCATTCGGCGAGATCTGGTAATGGCCAACTCCCGGGCCGCCGCTCCCGCTAGGCTTGCGACTAAGGTAGTCGCTGACTGGCGCAAGTACGCAGAGACCGGGCATTCACTGGGCTCTCCTGAGGCATCTGCGACCATTGTCGAGTTTGCTGACTTCCAGTGTCCGGCGTGCCGACTGCTTTGGCGAGTAATCGACTCGCTGCAATCCAGCGGGGAGTCCATTCGGCTGGTGTATCGGCACTATCCTCTCTCGATTCACCGTGCGGCACTGCCTGCAGTACATGCGAGTGAGTGCGCTGCAGAGCAGGGGTCTTTCGTGGCGATGCACGGAGCGCTGTTCTTGCACGCTGACTCGCTTGGTGTCGCTCCGTGGTCGTAGTATGCACGTGAGGCAAATGTTCGAGACACCGCTCAGTTCGCGCGGTGCATGCGTTCGTCGGCGCCGATTCGCGCGCTGGACGCCGACACGGCAGATGCCAATCGCCTAGGCATTCGAGGTACCCCCATGTTGCTCGTGGGGGATCTTCTGGTGCAAGGAGTGCCTCCACTCGACTCGCTAAAGGCGTATATCCGCCGAGCGCAAAGTGCGGCCAATCGGTAATCGAGTTCGTGCCAGTGTGCTGTAGCGTCGCACCGAAGTGCAGCGATCACCGCGATGTATCATGGAACGCGGGTGTCTCGAGGCGGGAGAGTATGATGAGATCTGCAAAGGCGACGGTTGAGGGGGGCCGAGACTTATCCGAGGTGCGTCGGTAGCTTGAATGTGTTCCCTCATAACCTGTGGAGGTCGAACGTGTTGAATCCTCGAATTGCTGTACTCGCCATCGCGGTGATCGGAGGCAGCGCCTTCTCGAAGCCACAAGTCGAAAGCACCGAACAGTGGCCGACCTGCTACCAGACAGAATACGAGTGCGAGCAAGGTTATGCGCAGTGTTGCTGGCCCGGGTTCCCCGTTTGCAGCGGCAGCACCATTCTGTGCGAGACGCAGTACATGGTGATCGAATGCTGGGGTGGCGGCGACATCAGCCGCTGCGGTCTCTAGTGGTATGATGCAGAAGTTGCTTGCATAATAGTCCTGGCGGTGGTATGGTTCATACCATGCCACTGCCTATACGAATCATTCGGCTGCAGCGCGGGGATCGTCAGGAGCTGGAGGAGTGGGTGCGGGGCCGGACCACCCCGCAGCG
>CANNKR010000085.1 GCA_947504615.1 Gemmatimonadota bacterium
AAGGGTGACCTGTTCATCTCGGTGCACGTCAACGCGGCCAACCCGAACTGGCGCGATCCGCACGCCGCGCGCGGTTTCGAGACGTACTTCCTCGCCGAGGCGAAGACCGAGGACGAGCGACGCGTGGCGGAGATGGAAAACGAGGTCGTGCGCTTCGAAACGGACGCCGACGCGCCCAAGCATGACCCGCTGGGTTTCATCATCAACGACATGGCCCAGAACGAGCACCTGCGTGAATCCAACGACCTCGCCGAGGGCATCCAGCGCGCGCTGCACCGGGTGCATCCCGGACCGAGCCGCGGGGTGAAGCAGGCGGGCTTCCGGGTGCTCGTGACGGCGTACATGCCAGCGGTGCTGGTGGAGGTCGGCTTCGGCACCAATGGGTCCGAGGCACGCTTCATCAGTTCCGACGCAGGGCAGCGTGTGCTCGCGGCGGCCATCGCCGATGCCGCCGCCGACTATCTGGCGCGCTACGAGCAGCGTGTGGGGAACGGCAAGTGAGACGGCTTCCGACGGACCTCCGTCGGTTGTGGACCGCCGCAGCGCTCGATGCCGACTCCGCCGCCACCCTGCGCGTGGCGGGGAAGGAGGTCGCGCTGCAGTTTGCGGATGCACTGAAGCGACTGCGGTCGTCGGGAAGGCCGGCCGCCACGAAACGCCTCTCGCGTCCCGTGTCCACATCCAAGGTCACTCCACCGCTCACGCCGGGAGCCACGCGTTGACCGCTGCATTGCGCACGACTGTTGGCGGGCTCGAGTTTGCCAACCCGGTGCTGCTCGCCTCGGGCACGGCTGGTTACGGTCGCGAACTCGCCGGCGTCATCGACCTCGAACGGCTCGGTGGCTTCGTCATCAAGGCGGTCAGTCCCGAGCCGCGACACGGCAACGCCGCGCCGCGCGTGTGGGACTTCGATGGCGGAATGATCAACGCGATCGGCCTGGCCAACCCCGGGCTCGACGCCGTGCGTACCGACGTGCTGCCGTGGATCGCGCAGCACGTGCGCGCACCGCGGGTGCTGGTCAATGTCGTCGGGCGAACGGTGGAAGACTTCGCCGAGGTCGTGGGGGGGCTCGATGGCGCCGCCGGCGTTCACGGCTTCGAACTGAACGTCAGTTGCCCCAACACAAAGAAGGGCGGGCTCGAGTTCGGCGCTGATCCCGAAGTGCTGCGTCTGCTCGTCGCGCGGGCTCGTGCGGCGACGAGCAAGCCACTGTTCGTCAAGCTGTCGCCGATGCTTGCGGACGTGGTGGGTACCGCGCGCGCGGCGGTGGAAGTGGGGGCCAACGGACTGACACTCTTCAATACGATGCCTGGCCTCGTGGTCGATACCGCGACGCGCCGTCCCGCGCTTGGCTTTGGAAGCGGCGGCGTCAGTGGGCCGGCGCTGCTGCCCGTCGCGGCGCTCGCGACGTGGCGCGTGACGCAGGCGATGCCGGGCACCCCCGTGATCGGCACGGGTGGGGTGAGTACCGCCGACCATGCGTTGCAGTTGATCCTTGCGGGCGCGTCACTGGTCGCCATCGGCACCGCCAACCTTGCAGACCCGCACGTGGGCGAGCGTGTGGTGCATGGCCTCTCGCGCTGGTGCGAGGCGCACGGTGTGTCGCGCCTTGCCGACCTTCGCGGAACCCTTCAATGGCCCCAGTAATGCCCCAACCGTCCGCCGCCCGTCGTCCTCCGTCGTGCATCGTCGCGCTCGATGTGCCCTCGATCCATGCCGCCCGCGCGATGGTCGATCGCCTTGGCGACGCCGCCGATTTCTACAAGGTCGGGCTGCAGCTGTACACGGCCGAGGGGCCGCGTGTGGTCGAATGGCTGCGCGGGGCGGGGAAGCAGGTCTTTCTGGACCTCAAGTTGCACGACATTCCCAACACCGTGCGCGGTGCGGCGCAGAGTGCCGCGGCGCTCGACGTGCAGTTGTTGACGGTGCATGCGTCGGGCGGCGAAGCAATGATGCGCGCGGCCGTAGAGGGCGGTGGCTCTGGTGTCGGCATCCTTGGTGTCACGGTGTTGACCTCGATGTCGCAGGGTGATCTCGAGGCGGCGCGCGGCAGTGCCGTGCCGAGCGTGGCCCACGAGGTGCTGCGCCTGGCAGGCGTCGCGGCTGCGAGCGGTGCGCACGGTATCGTGTGCGCGGGCCCCGAGGTGAGCGCCGTGCGCGCGGCGCACGGTGATGCGCTGTGGCCGCTGGTGCCGGGCATTCGGCTCTCGGGGAGTCCCGCGAACGACCAGGCGCGGGTCATGACGCCGCGCGAGGCGTCCGACGCAGGGGCGGCGTACCTGGTGATCGGCCGCACGGTGACGGCCGCGGACGATCCCGCCGCCGCAATGCGCACGGTGCTGGCAGAACTCGCCTAGCCCCAAACGGGGCACACTCGCGCTCGTGCGCTCGTGCGATCTTCGGTCCGCCGAAACCCGAATTTCCCCCGAAACCCCCCAATTTGCGGCCTATGTACACGTCAGGCCTGAAAAAAAGTCAAGGGCCCCGCTTGTATTCAGGGCCCGAGGTGGTTAGCCTGCGTGTCTGTCCGAAATCACTACCGTCTTCGCACCACCGGGAGTTCGCGTGAAAGTTCGTAGCAGCGTGAAGCCGATTTGTGAGCACTGCAAGGTCGTGAAGCGCGACGGCGTGACTCGCATCATCTGCAAGCGCAATCCTAAGCACAAGCAGCGGCAGGGTTAACCGACTATGGCTCGTATCTCTGGAGTCGATCTGCCGCGCGAAAAGCGCGTCGACATCGGCCTGACGTACATCTACGGCATCGGCCGCGTGGTCGCCCGCCGCATCCTCGACACGGCAGGGGTCGCCCCGGACATCCGGGTGAAAGACCTCACAGACGCCGACGTCAACAAGCTCCGACAGGAGATTGAAAAGACGTATCGCGTCGAAGGTGCCCTGCGCACCGAGATCGCGATGAACATCAAGCGTCTCATGGACATCGGGTCGTACCGTGGCATTCGCCACCGTCGCGGCCTGCCGGTTCGTGGGCAGCGCACGCACACGAACGCGCGCACCAAGAAGGGTCCGCGTCGCGCGATCGCCGGCAAGAAGAAGGTGACCAAGTAATGGCTACGGGCAAGAAGTCCAAGCGCGTCGTCGAGGCGGAAGGGATCGCCCACGTCAGCGCCACGTTCAACAACACCCTCATCACGATCACCGATCCCCATGGGAACGCGGTGTCGTGGGGCTCGGCGGGCAAGGCCGGGTTCAAGGGATCAAAGAAGAGCACCCCGTTCGCGGCGACGGTCGCCGCCGAACAGTGCGCACGCGAGGCGATGACCGCCGGCGTTCGCAAGGTGCACGTCCGCGTGCAGGGTCCGGGGTCGGGTCGCGAGTCGGCGATCCAGGCGCTGGCCGCTGCCGGACTCACCGTCAAGTCGATCAAGGACGTCACGCCGATTCCGCACAACGGCTGCCGTCCGCCGAAGCGCCGGAGGGTCTAGGCCATGCGTTATACAGGTCCCAGTTGCCGGCAGTGCCGGCGTGAAGGCACCAAGCTGTTCCTCAAGGGCACCAAGTGCTTCACGGAGAAGTGTCCCGTCGAGCGCCGTCCGTTCCCGCCGGGCCAGCATGGGCAGAGCACCTCGCGACGCCGCAAGGTGTCGGAATACGCCAAGCAGCTGCGCGAGAAGCAGAAGATCAAGCGCATGTACGGCGTGAGCGAGAAGCAGTTCCGCAACACCTTCGAGAAGGTGTCGTCGCTGCCGGGCATCACCGGGCACAACCTGCTCGCCGCCCTCGAAAGCCGTCTGGACAACATGGTGTACCGCATGGGCTTCGCCGCCAGCCGCAAGGCCGCGCGTCAGCTCATCTGCCACCGTCACGTCGAGATCAACGGAAAGACGGTCGACATCCCGTCGTTCCAGGTGCAGCCGGGCCAGGAGATCCGCGTGCGGCAGCATGCACGGGAGAACGTCGGCGTGCTGGCGTCGCTCGAACAGGCCGCGCGCGGTCAGGTGCCGAGCTGGCTGGCCGTCGACAAGGACACCTTCAGTGGCCGGATGCTGGAGCGCCCGCAGCGGGCGTCCATCCCGATCGCCGCGCAGGAACAGCTGGTCGTGGAGTTGTACTCGAAGTAAGACGGATCGACGGCCGGTGGCCGATGACCGAAGGACGTCCGCGTCCCTCTGCCATCGTCCCTCGGGCTTCGACCCGGGTCCCACCCTGACAGATGAACGAGCCTGCCGCGCGTCAGGGGCGAGGCAGGGCGTAGGCGGCGCACCACGCGCCGCCTGACCAAACCACGGATGTCAAGGACGTATGGCTCAGACTATTGATTTGCGCGGATTGGTGCGGCCGCAGCTCGTCGAGATGACGAAGCGCGACGACAACCCGAACATCGCCGAGTTCCGCCTGCAGCCGCTCGAGCGCGGCTACGGGCACACCCTCGGCAATGCGATGCGTCGCATGCTGCTGTCGTCGCTGCGCGGCTCCGCCGTGTGGGGCTTCCGCATCGACGGCGTGTTGCACGAGCACCAGACCATCCAGGGCGTCGTCGAAGACGTGCACCAGATCATCGGCAACCTGAAGGTCCTGACGCTCGCCCTCGCGCCGGACCTCGAAGAGACGATTCTCCGCATCAACTGCACGAAGGCGGGTGCGGTGGTGGCCGGTGACATCGAAGATCAGGGTGGCGTGAAGGTCGTCAACCCCAAGCATCACCTGTTCACCATGCAGGACGACCGCGACATCACGGTCGAGCTGTACGTGAACAAGGGGCGCGGGTATGTCGAGGCCGACCAGCATCCGGCCGACCGGTCACTCCCGGTCGATCTCGTGCGCATCGACTCCATCTACTCCCCCGTCCGCCGCGTGAACTTCCACGTCAGCGAGACGCGCGTTGGCCAGCGCACCGACTACGATCGCCTCGTCCTCACGGTCGAGTCGAACGGCACGGTGTCGCCCGAGGAAGCGGTCAGCTATGCCGCGGCCCTGGCCCAGACGCACTTCCAGTACTTCGCCGGTTTCGGGTCGCACAGCGCGGCCATTGCCGGCGACGGCACGACGGACGCGCAGCGTCTGGCGCAGTTGCTGTCCACGTCGATCGATGCGCTCGAACTCTCGGTGCGCTCGGTCAACTCCCTGAAGAATTCGAACATCCGCACGCTGGGCGACCTCGTCCGGCAGACGGAAGGGCAGATCATTCAGGTCAAGAACTTCGGCAAGAAGTCGCTCCAGGAGATCGCCGATCTGCTCGAGCGTGAAGGATTGAACTTCGGGATGAAGTTCGAGGACAATGGCGAGGGCGTCCGGGTCACGGACTGGGGCACCCCGCCGAGCCGGGCCGCGGCCAACGCGCCCGACGACGAAGAAGAGGAGTAACACCCGATGCGTCACCGCAAGGCAGGCCGGCAGCTGCGCCGGACCAGCGAGCAGAAGCTTGCGCTCCTGCGCAATCTCGCGACCTCTCTGATCGAGAGCGGCGCGATTGAAACGACCGAAGCGAAGGCCAAGGAACTCCGGCCCTTCGTCGAGAAGCTGATCACCAAGGCCAAGACCGGCACGCTGCACGCGCGCCGCCTGGCCGGCAAGCACGTCCACAAGCGCGAGGCGTCGGACAAGCTCTTCCAGGAGCTGGGCCCGAAGTTTGCCAAGCGCGCGGGTGGATACACGCGCATTCTCAAGACTGGCCATCGCAAGGGCGATGGTGCGGAAATGGCGCGCATCGAGCTGGTGGAGAACTAAACGATGATCGTCAGGAACCGCTGCTTCGTCTGCGACAAGGGCATTGCCTTTGGCAACAGCGTCTCGCACGCGAATAACAAGACCCGTCGCACCTGGAAGCCCAATCTTCAGGTCGTGCGCGTCGTGCACGAAGGCAAGATCACGAAGGTCAAGGTGTGCACGCGCTGCCTGCACGCCAACAAGGTCCGCCGCGCGCCGCGCGGACAGGCCGCCGCCGTCTGAACGAGACGGTGACCCTCGTCTGCCGTAGTGAGAGGGGAGCCCCTGTGCTCCCCTTTCTTTTTGTCAGTAGACGGCGGGGGGTCTTCGGTGGATCTTTCCGCTGTCGCCTCCGGTCGTCCACCGTCCACTGCCTACCGTCGATCGCATGAAGACCGCACTCATCACCGGCATCACCGGCCAGGACGGTTCCTACCTCGCCGAGTTGTTGCTTGCCAAGGGGTATCGCGTGGTCGGCGTCGTGCGTCGGTCGTCGACGACGCCCTACGAGCGCATTTCGCACCTCGTCGATCGCATTGAGCTGCTCTCCGCCGATCTGCTTGACCAGACGTCGCTGGTGGACGCCATGGAGGCGGTGCAGCCGGACGAGATCTACAACCTGGCCGCGCAGAGCTTCGTCGCCACGTCGTGGACGCAGCCCGTGCTCACCGGCGAGTTCACGGCCATCGGCGTCACGCGCATGCTCGAGGCGATGAAGCGCGCCGCCCCGAAGGCCCGCTTCTATCAGGCGAGTTCCTCCGAGATGTTCGGCATGGTGCAGGAGACGCCGCAGCGCGAGGAGACGCCGCTCTACCCGCGCTCTCCGTACGGCGTCGCCAAGGTGTACGGGCACTGGATCACCGTGAACTACCGCGAGTCGTTCGGCCTGTGGGCGGTGAGCGGCATCCTCTTCAACCACGAGAGCCCGCGTCGCGGCCTCGAATTCGTGACGCGCAAGGTCACCGACGCCGTCGCCCGCATCAAGCTGGGGCACGCCACCGAGGTGCGCCTCGGCACGCTCGATGCACGCCGCGACTGGGGCTTTGCCGGCGACTACGTGGACGCCATGTGGCGCATGCTGCAGCAGGATGAGCCAGGCGACTATGTGATCGGCACAGGGCACACGTGGACGGTGCGACAGCTGTGCGAGGTCGCGTTCGCCCACGCGGGACTCGACTGGCAGGAGCACGTGAAGCTCGATGACAAGTTCCGTCGTCCTGCCGAGGTCGACCTGCTGGTGGCTGACCCGTCGAAGGCCAAGGCGAAGCTGGGGTGGACCCCGTCAGTGGATTTCCATTCGCTCATCCAGATGATGGTGGACGCCGACCTGGCGCGGCATCGCGCCCTAGGCTGAGTTGGCACGCGCCCTCGTCACCGGAGCGTCCGGTTTCGTCGGACAGTGGCTCTGCCGCGCGTTGTTGCGCGACGGCTGGGACGTCACCGGTGTCTCCCTGACTCCGCCCCGGGGCAGCACCCTCAGCGAGAGCGAGCGGGGCGCGGTCCGGTGGATCGAGCAGGATCTGCGTATCCCGCAGGCCGCGAGCGAGATCGTCAGCGGGAGCGCACCGGACGCGGTCTTTCACCTCGCAGGGCTGTCGTTCGTCCCCGCGTCAGGGCACGATCCGGTCGCCGGCTTTTCCATCAATGTGGGGGCGGGGGTCGCGCTGCTCTCGGCCGTGCGCGGTGCGCGTGACCAAGGGGCGCTTGACCCCGTGATCCTGATCGTCGGGAGCGCCGAGCAATATGGCGCGCACGATCCCGCTGGTGGTCTGCTGGGTGAGGCAATGGCCTGCTCGCCGAACACCTGGTACGCGGCCAGCAAGGCGGCACAGGAAACCATGGGTCTCGCCGCCCACCGCGCCGACGGCCTGCGGGTGGTCTGCACGCGCAGCTTCAACCAGGCGGGACCCGGGCAGGTCGAGACCTTCCTGCTCCCCTCGATGGTGCGTCGTGTGCGTGCGCTCCATCCGTCCGCGGACGGCCAGCGGCCGCGCCTGGAACTCGGCAATCTGCACACGACCCGCGATTTTCTGCACGTCGAGGACGCGGCCGAGGCGTACCTTTCGCTCGTGGCGCATGGTGTGCCGGGCGAGGTCTACAACGTCTGCTCCGGCGACGGCGTGACGGTGGAAGGGCTCGCCCAAGAGGTCTGTGCGCGTGCCGGGGTCGACGCCGAACTCGTCTCCGATCCGCATCTGCGTCGCGCGGTGGACGTGCCTTGGCTGGTGGGTGACAACACGAAGCTTCGCTCCACGACCGGCTGGACTCCCCGCCGCTCGCGTTCCGACATCATAGACGATCTGCTCCATGCCGCGTCGCACTGACATCCATCGCATCCTGCTCATCGGTTCCGGCCCCATCGTCATCGGGCAGGGCGCCGAGTTCGACTACTCCGGCACGCAGGCGGCTCGTGCGCTGCGGGAAGAGGGGTACGAGGTGATCCTCGTCAACTCGAATCCGGCGACGATCATGACCGACCCGGAGATCGCCGACCGGACGTACATCGAGCCGGTGACGCCGGAGTTCGTGGAACTCATCATCGCCCGCGAACGCCCTGACGCGCTGCTGCCGACCATGGGCGGCCAGACCGCGCTGAACGTTGCGATGTCGCTGCACGAGAATGGCGTACTCGCCAAGTACGGCGTGGAACTGATCGGCGCCAACGCGCGCGCCATCGCCGTGGCCGAGGACCGCAAGCTGTTCGGCGAGGCCATGGAGAAGATCGGGCTCAAGTGCCCGCAGGGGAAAATCGCGACGACGATCGACGAGGCGCTCGAGATCGTCGAGTTCACGGGCTTCCCCTCCATCATCCGGCCGGCGTTCACGCTGGGCGGGTCGGGCGGCGGCGTCGCGTACAACTACGAGGAGTTCGAGGCCATCTGCCGGCGCGGGCTCGACGAGTCGCCCATCTCGCAGGTGCTGATCGAGCGGTCGCTGATTGGCTGGAAGGAGTTCGAGCTCGAGGTGATGCGCGACAAGGACGACAACGTCGTCATTATCTGCTCCATCGAGAACCTCGACCCGATGGGCGTGCACACGGGCGATTCCATCACCGTGGCGCCGGCGATGACGCTCACCGACCGCGAGTACCAGTTGATGCGCGACGCCGCGGTGAAGGTGATCCGCGAGATCGGGGTCGATGCGGGCGGGTGCAACATCCAGTTCGCGATGAATCCCGCCAATGGCGAGCTGATCGTCATCGAGATGAACCCGCGCGTGTCGCGGTCGTCGGCGCTGGCGTCGAAGGCCACGGGCTTCGCCATTGCCAAGATCGGCACCAAGCTGGCCGTCGGGTATCGCCTGGATGAACTGACCAACGACATCACCAAGACGACGCCGGCCAGCTTCGAGCCGGTGCTCGACTACGTGGTGGTGAAGGTGCCGCGGTTCGCGTTCGAGAAGTTCCCGGGCGCCAACGCCGGGCTCACCACCATGATGAAGTCGGTGGGCGAGTCGATGGCCATTGGGCGCACGTTCAAGGAGGCGTTCCAGAAGGGGCTGCGCGCGCTGGAAACGGGGCGGCAGGGGTGGGACATCGGTGAACGGCTCATCGACGATCGCCTGGACGACGACACACCCGAGACGCTGCGCGCGGCGCTGTCGATGCCGACGCCCGAGCGCATCTACCAGATCAAGCGCGCCCTGCTCTCGGGCGTGAGCCACGACGAGATTCACGAGCTGACCTTCGTGGACCGCTGGTTCCTGGCGCAGATGCAGGAACTCGTGGACGCCGAGCGCGAGTATGCCGCGCTGCCGTCGATCAGCATCAGCGTGCTGCGCCGCATGAAGCGGATGGGGTTCAGCGACGTGCAGCTGGCGCGACTGCGTGGCCAGACGGAATCCGAGGTGCGCGCCCAGCGGTGGGCGGCCGGCCTGCGTCCGGTCTACAAGATGGTGGACACCTGCGCCGGCGAGTTCCCGTCGAGCACGCCGTACCTGTACAGCACGTGGGACGAGGAAGACGAAGCCCCGCGCACGGGGCGCAAGTCGGTGATCATCCTGGGCTCGGGTCCCAATCGCATCGGCCAGGGCGTGGAGTTCGACTACTGCTGCGTGCGCGCCGTGATGGCGCTGCGCGAGCAGGGGTACGAGACCATCATGATCAACTCGAACCCCGAGACAGTCTCCACCGACTACGACACCAGCGACAAGCTGTACTTCGAGCCGCTGACGCTCGAGCACGTGCTGGAGATCGTCCACCGCGAGCAGCCGCTCGGCGTCATCGTGCAGCTGGGCGGCCAGACGCCGCTGAAGCTCACGAGGGGACTGGAGGCCGCGGGCGTCACGATCCTCGGCACCACCCCCGACGCCATCGACACCGCCGAGGACCGCCGCCGCTTCGACGCGATCGCGCGCTCGCTTGGCGTCGCGCAGCCACCCAACGGCACGGCGACGAGCGTCGAGGGGGCGGTGGAGATCGCCGCACGCATCGGCTACCCTGCGCTGGTGCGCCCCAGTTACGTGCTGGGCGGGCGCGCCATGGAAATCGTGTACGACGAGCCGTCGCTGCGCGATTACTTCCAGCGCGCGGTGCGCGTGTCTGAAGACCGTCCGGTGCTCGTCGACCGATTCCTCGAAGATGCGTTCGAGGCCGACGTCGACGCCATCAGCGATGGCGACACGGTGGTGATCGGCGGCGTGATGGAACACATCGAGAACGCCGGCATTCATTCGGGCGACTCGGCGTGCGCGCTTCCGCCGATCCAGTTGCGCAAGGAAGACGCCGACCAGATGCGCGCCCACACGGTGGCGTTCGCCAAGGCGCTGGGCGTCGTGGGCCTCATCAACGTGCAGTACGCCGTGAAGGACGACGTGGTCTACGTGATCGAGGTCAACCCGCGCGCCTCGCGTACGATCCCGTTCGTCTCCAAGACCATTGGCGTGCCGCTGGCGTCGCTCGCCGCGCGCGTGATGCTGGGCGAGAAGCTGGTGGACATCGGTTACACGCAGGAGATCGTCGCGCCGTACGTCGCGGTGAAGGAAGCGGTCTTCCCGTTCACCAAATTCCGCGAGTTCGACCCCATCCTGGGCCCCGAGATGCGCTCGACGGGCGAGGTGATGGGTATTGCCGACTCGTTCGGCACGGCGTTCGCCAAGGCCGAAATCTCGGCGGGCAACGGACTGCCGCTCGAGGGCATGGTGATGCTGACGGTGAACGACCACGACAAGGCGGCCGTCGTGTCGATCGCGCAGCGCTTTCACGACATGGGCTTCGGCCTGGTGGCCACGTCGGGGACGGCCAGGTACCTGCGCGAGCACGGCGTGCCGTGCGATGCCGTGAAGAAGGTGAATGAGGGGCGGCCGCACGGCATCGACCTGCTGGTGAACGGCCAGGTGCAGCTGCTCATCAACACGCCGCTCGGCAAGCGGTCGGCCAAGGACGACTACTCGCTGCGTCAGGTGGCCATCTCGCAGCATGTGCCGTACACGACCACCCTGTCGGCGGCGAGTGCGGCCTGCGACGCGATTGCCGCGTTGCGCAGCCACACGCTGACGGTGCGCAGCCTGCAGGAGTGGCAGGGAGATCTCTAGGCGGTCTACCGTCTTCCGTCGACCGTCTGCAAATTGCCTGCATGGCTGATTTCTTCGTACACCAATCCGCGTTCGTCGACGACGGCGCGATCATCGGCGCCGACACCAAGGTGTGGCATTTCTGCCACGTCATGTCGGGCGCGATCATCGGCGAGCGGTGCTCGCTGGGACAGAACGTGGTGGTGATGAACGGCACCATCATCGGCAACAACGTCAAGATCCAGAACAACGTCTCGATCTACGAGGGCGTGGTGCTGGAGGACGACGTGTTCTGCGGGCCGTCGATGGTCTTCACCAACGTCATCAACCCGCGCAGCGCCGTGTCGCGCAAGCACGAGTACCGGCGCACGCTCGTGCAGCGGGGCGCGTCCATCGGCGCCAATGCCACCGTGGTCTGCGGGGCGACGCTGGGGCGGTTCTGCTTCGTCGGTGCCGGGGCCGTGGTGACCAAGGATGTCCCTGACTATGCCCTCGTCACGGGCGTGCCGGCGCGGCGCACCGGGTGGATGTGCGAGTGCGGCGCCAAGCTCCGCGACGAGATGATGCAGCTGACCTGCCCCGAGTGCTCCCGGCAGTACACCCAGCGTGGCGAGAAAGTCGCCCTCATCGAGGCGGGGGAGCGGTGAGCGGTCCCACGTTCAAGGTGGCGCTCGTCGGCTGCGGCCGCATCGCCCGCAATCACTTCGAGGCCATCGCGCGCATTGACGGGATGACGCTGAGCGCCGTCTGCGACATCGTCGAGGACCGTGCGCGCGAAGCCGGCGAACTGTGGGGCGTGCCCTGGTTCACATCGTACGACGAGATGCTGGCGCAGTCGGAGTGCGACGTGGTGGTGATTGCCACACCGTCGGGACTGCACCCGGCGCACGGCATCAAGGCGGCCCAGGCGGGCAAGCA
>CANNKR010000086.1 GCA_947504615.1 Gemmatimonadota bacterium
CAGCCACCCGCGGGCGCGATCGGCGCCGGCAATGGCCCCGTCCAGCGATACCGCGAGCTTCAGCGTGATCCACGGTCGCTGCGCACCGAGCGCCCAGTGGAAGAACGGCGCGTTCAGCTCGCGCGCCGCCGATTCCTCGAGGCCGAACTCGACGATGATGCCGGCCGCCCGCAGCGCCTCAGCACCGTGCGCCATGGCCGGATTCGGATCCGCGGCTGCCACCACCACCCGGCGCACACCCGCCGCGATGAGGGCGTCGACACACGGTGGCTGTTTGCCGTGTGCGTTGCAGGGTTCCAGCGTGCAATACACGTCGGCCCCGCGCGCGCGATCACCCGCCGCGACCAGCGCGGCCACCTCGGCGTGAGGCTCGCCAAAGCGCGCGTGGAACCCCGAACCGACCACCACGCCCTCACGGACAACGACGGCGCCGACCAGTGGGTTCGGCGCCGTCTGCCCCCATCCCCGCCTGGCGAGCGCGAGCGCGCGCCGCATCCACGCGCGCTCGCGTGCGCCCCAGGCGCCTGCACGATCAGTCATTAGAAACCGGTACGAAGCCCCACCGAGAAGTAGCCGCGACCGGCCGCTGCATCGGATCCGAAGGAGTTGCGGGCCGTCGGCAGCGTGCCGCCGCTCACCTGCCCGACCTCGGCCACGAGCTTGCCGACGAAGAAGTTGAGGCTGAGGCCCGCGTAAATGTTGGTGCGCGTCATGGTGTTGCTCACCGACACATTGGCCTGCTGCGTCCCGACAGGCGCCGGCGCGTTGACCGCGATGTGGAGGGCGGCCGAGTTGTCGTACTTGTCCTGACCGAAGCCTGCCTGCAGCCCGAAGATGAGGAACGTCTTGGACGCGCTGAAACGCCAGCTGGTCGTCTTGATCGTCAGGTCATTCATGGCAAAGTCGCCCGGCGCGGTCGTCCCGGATGCACTCACGGTGCTCCGGCCCGTCGCGGAGATCGTGGGGAGTCCGCGCTGGATGTAGCTGAACGAGACGCCAGGCACCACCAGCGACTCCTGCAACAGCCCGAGGCGGACGCCGGCGCCAAACTTGGTGGAACCGCCGGGGAGCGTCATGGTGACGTCACCGCCATCCGGCAACGTGGGGATGTACGTGGCCGATACCAGCGCGTCCAGGCCGCCGACCTTCGTGACGCCGAGCGGGAACCCTTCGAAAATGCCAATCGCACCGTCCACCGACGCCATGGGTACGTACTGGTCTTCGCCCGTGTACGTGGAGGCCTGTGCCGAGGTGGTGTTGAACCCGATGTTGTTGATGGTCGGGAAGGTCCCCTTCACCGCACTGGCGCGCACCGCGATAGCGAAGTGCGGAAAACCGCCCAGGACGCCGCCTTGGCCGAGCGTCGTGCTGCCACCCACGAGCGCCGTGGAAATCTGCGGCGTGAGGAAGTTGAAAAGGTCCGTCGTCTTCTGGCAGGCGTCCTGAGTCGTGCCCGCCGCACACTGCCCCTGCGCCGAGGCACTCACCGCCACCAGCGCCGCGCTCACCGCTATGATCGTGTTCCTGACCCGCATGGTTTCACTCCTCAGTTAAGGACGACCCGTCCAGTTCCCTCGGCGACATCGCCGAGGATCCAACTCTCCACGCCAGCCGCCATCGCGCTGGCGCGCACGAGCCCGGCACCTGCCGCGTCGGTAATCACCACCATGCCGACGCCCATGTTGAATGCTCGATACATCTCATCCCGCGCAACGCCGCCCGCCGCTTCGAGCACGCGGAAGACATTGGGAATCTCCCACGACCTCGTATCGACCACGGCATCGAGCGAAGGAGGAAGCGCCCGGTCCAGATTGCCGGGCAGGCCGCCCCCTGTAATGTGCGCCATCGCGTGGATTTCTGCACGTACCGGCGCCAGCGCCTTGAGGTACGACCGGTGGACCGCGAGCAGGACGTCCGCGGTGGTCCGGGTGTCGCCCGGAAAGACGTCGTTCGCGGCCAACTTCAACCGTTCGTTGACGATTCGCCGCGCGAGCGAATAGCCGTTGGTGTGCAGCCCGCTGGAGGCGAGCGCCACGAGCACATCGCCCTTGCGCACCCGGTCACGGGTGATGACCTGGTCCTCCTCCACCCAGCCGACGACGAACCCCGCGAGGTCGTAATCGGGGGGCGTGTACAAGCCCGGCATCTCGGCGGTCTCGCCGCCCACCAGCGAGCAGCCGTTTTCGCGGCATCCCGCCGCCACTCCGGCCACCACCTGCTCCACGACCTCGGGAATCAGCTTGCCGAACGCCACATAATCCAGAAAGAACAGCGGCTCGGCGCCCTGCACCAGGATGTCGTTGACACAGTGGTTCACCAGGCAGTGCCCGATGGTGTCGTGACGCCCGGCTTCGATGGCCACCTTGATCTTGGTGCCCACGCCGTCGGCACTCGACACGAGCAGCGGCGCCTTGGCGTTGGGCGGCACGCGGAACATGCCGCCGAAGCCGCCGAACGCGCCGCGCGCGCCGGCCGTGAACGTGCCCTCGACCAGCGCCTTGATGCGGTGCTTCGACGACTCCGCCGCGTCGATGTCGACGCCGGCGCCCGCATACGTCAACGGCCCATCGTTCACGTAGGCATTCCCTGATCGAAGGACACGAGGCGATGGAAGTCGGCGACGCGCCGGTCGATGTCGTCCCGCGTCACATCGAGCAGGCGCTCGATGGAAAACGCCTCCACCACGAACGACCCCATGGCCGATCCGACGATGACCGCGCGCCGCAGGTTGGCGTCGCTGAGGTCATTGGTGCGCGCGAGGTAGCCCATGAAGCCACCGGCGAACGAGTCGCCCGCGCCCGTGGGATCGAAGACAGCCTCGAGCGGATAGGCCGGCGCGTAGAAGATGGAATCGCGCGTGAACATGAACGCGCCGTGCTCGCCCTTCTTGATGAGCACCGTACGCGGCCCCTTGTCGAGAATCCAGCGCGCGGCCTGCACCAGGTTCGCCTGTTCGGTGAGCTGGCGCGCCTCGCCGTCATTGAGCGTGATGAGGTCGACGTGCTTGAGCAACTCCATCAGGTCGCCACGCCGCGATTCGATCCAGAAGTTCATCGTATCGCAGGCCACCAGCTTGGGCTTGTCGATCTGCTCGAGCACCTGCAGCTGCAGGCGCGGATCGATGTTGGCCAGGAATACGTACTCGGCAGAGCGGAACTGGGGCGGCAGCTTGGGACGGAAATGCGAGAACACGCCAAGGCGCGTCTCGAGCGTTTCCGCCGAGTTCAGGTCATGGCGATACCGGCCGCGCCAGCGGAACGATTCCCCCTCGGCGTGCTCGAGCCCGGCGAGGTCGATGCCGAGCGCCTTCAGCGGCTCGAGCTTGTGCACGGGATAGTCGCTGCCGACGACGCCGACGAGCTGGACGGCCGTCTGGTGACTGGCCGAGACCGAGAAATAGGTGGCCGAGCCGCCGAGTACATCATCGGCTTTTCCAAACGGGGTCTCGACGGAGTCAAGCGCGACGGAGCCAACGACGAGTAGGGACATGGGATGACTGAGGAGGGAAAGGAAGCTGTGGGCTGTACGCTCTACGCCTTACGCCATACGCCGTCGGAATACTTTACGCTCGTGTTCCTGCGCTCTCGTGTGCTCGCGCTCGTGCGATCTCGCGATCCTGCCGTTGCCTACATCCGCTCGGGCGCCGAGATCCCGAGCACCGCCAGGCCATTGGCGATCACCTGCCGCGAGGCCTTGGCCAGCGCCAAACGGGCCCGCATGATGTGCTCCGGCTCGCCGAGTACGTGATGCTTGTGATACCAGCCGTGCACCAGCCGCGCCGTCTCCAGAAGGTACGCCGCCACACGATGCGGTTCCAGCGCGTCGGCCGCCCCGGCCACGAGGCGCGGGTAATCCAGCAACGACGCCACCAGTTCTCGCTCGGCCGGTTCGGCGAGGCAGTCCCATTGCACGCCGTCGGCCGTCACCGCCGCGGCATCGACTTCGCCCACGCGGAAAATGCCGCTCAGCCGCGCATGCGCCATCTGGATGTAATAGACCGGATTCTCCTCGGACTGCGAGCGGGCCAGGTCCACGTCGAAGACGAGCTGGCTGTCGCCCTTGCGCATGAGGAAGAAGTATCGGACGGCGTCGCGTCCCACTTCATCGATGAGATCGCGCACGGTCACGTAGCTGCCGGCCCGCTTGGAGATCTTCACTTCCTCGCCGCCCCGCATCACCGTCACCATCTGGTGCAGCACGTAGTCCGGATAGCCCGCCGGGATGCCGATCTCGAGCGCCTGGAGGCCGGCCCGCACGCGCGTGACGGTGCTGTGGTGATCCGACCCCTGCACGTTGATGGCGCGCGTGAAGCCGCGCTTCCACTTGGTCACGTGGTACGCGACGTCGGGCAGGAAATACGTGTAGGTGCCGTCGCGCTTGCGCATCACGCGATCCTTGTCGTCGCCAAAGTCGGTGGTGCGCAGGAACAGCGCATCGTCCTGCTCGAACGCGTGCCCACCCTGCACCAGCATGCCGACCGTCTCCTCGACCTTGCCGTCGGTATAGAGCGACGACTCCAGGAAGTAGACGTCGAACCGGACACCGAACGCCTTGAGGTCGAGGTCCTGCTCGGCGCGCAGCGCCGCCACGCCAAAGCGGCGCATGGCGTCGAAGAGCGCCGCGTCGGCGGGGCGGCTGCCGGCAACGATGGCTTCCGCACCCGGCAACAGTACTTCGGGCGAGGGGGCGCCGTGTTCGGCCACGAACCGTTCCGCGATTTCCTTGATGTACTCGCCGTTGTATCCGCCCTCGGGAATCGGCACATCAATGCCGACGCGCTGCGCGACGCGCACCCAGAGCGACTTGGCGAGATTCTCGATCTGCACGCCGCCGTCGTTGTAGTAGAACTCGCGCGTCACCTGCCAGCCCGAGCCCTCGAGCAGCGCGCTGATGGCATCGCCGAGCGCGGCCTGCCGCCCATGACCGACGTGCAATGGGCCCGTGGGGTTCGCCGAAACGAACTCCACATTCACGGGCCGGCCGGCACCGCCGGTGCTCCGGCCATACGCAGCGCCCTGCTCCAGGATCTGCGCCAGCGGCTTGGCGTGCGCCCCGGCATCAATACGGAAGTTGATGAACCCGGGACCGGCGATGGTCGTCTCGGCCACACCAGCGGCCGCCAGATCGAGCAGCGCTACCAGCGCATCCGCGATCTCGCGCGGCTTTTTTCCGAGCGGCTTGGCGAGTGTCATCGCCAGGTTCGTCGCCCAGTCGCCGTGGGCCGGATCGCGTGGCCGTTCGAGCACGGGCACAACGGTGTCGGGCGCGCCGAGCACGCGGGCCACACGCGTGAGTTCGGCGCGGAGCAGTTCGTCGGGATTCATTCGCCGCCGCTCTTGCCGGGCGCGCTCTTGCTGGACGCGCTGTCGGGCTTGGTCGCCGCCGGCTTGGCGACGTCGGATTTGGCACCGCCGGCCTTGGCGGCATCGGACTTCCCGCCCTCGCTCTTTGCGCCGTCGGACTTCGAGCCTTCGGACTTCGAGCCCTCGGCCTTCGCGCCGTCGGACTTCGCGCTGTCAGACGACGAGCTCTCGGCCTTGCCGCCATCGGACTTCGCGGAATCTCCCTTGTCCTGCCCCTGGGCCTTCTTGCCGTCCTTGCCGTAGTCGGTGATGTAGAAGCCCGATCCCTTGAAGACGAGACCACCGCCGGCCGACATGTGACGCTCGCCACGCTCGCCGCAGGTGGGACACGGGAGCACGGACTGGGCGTCACTCATCTTGAGAACGAAGTTCTCGAAGCCGTGACCTTTGGTGCAGCGGTATTCGTACGTAGGCATGGGTTCTCGACGGGGGCTAACACGCGACAGCCTTGCAATTTAGCATGGTTCGGTGGGGATGGCAGGGTTTGGCGCAGGAAAAGAGGCTCTCGGCTGTACGCCGTACGTAATTCGCCGTACGAAGCGTGCCGGCGCTTCCCCACGGCACCCGCGCACCATCTACCGTCTACCGTCTACCGTCCACCGTCTACCGTCTACCGTCTACCGTCTACTGCCTGTACTTCCCCCACACCCGTTCGAGCGCATCGCTGATCTCGCCGACGCTGGCCCGTGCGCGCACGGCATCGATGATCAGCGGCATCAGGATCGGTTCCTCGGCGCGCACCGCTTGCTCCAGCGCGCCCAGCGCGGCGTCAGCCACTGCTGCGTCGCGCGTCGCCTTCACTGCCACCACGCGCGCGCGCTGTTCCCGTTCGAGCGTCGAGTAGTCGGGCGTGGCGATCACCGGCGGTTCTGCGTCGTCGCTGAACTTGTTCACCCCGACAATCGCGATGGTCCCGGCCTCGATCCCCATCTGGTACGCGTACGCACTCGTGGCGATTTCCTCCTGCAGGAAACCGGCCTCGATGGCATTGGCTGAGCCGCCGAGCGCCTCGACCTCCTGCATGAGCGCGACGGCGCGCGACTCGAGTTCGTCGGTCAACGCCTCGACGTAGTACGACCCCGCCAGCGGATCCACGGTCTGGGCCACGCCGCTTTCCAGGCCAATGATCTGCTGGGTGCGCAGGGCGAGCGTGGCCGCGGCGGCCGTCGGCAGTGCGAGTGCTTCGTCGTAGCCGTTGGTGTGCAGCGACTGGGTGCCGCCAAGCGTGGCGGCGAGGGTCTGCACCGCCACGCGCACCACGTTGTTGAGCGGCTGCTGCGCGGTGAGCGTCACGCCGCCGGTCTGCGTGTGAAAGCGCAGGCGGCACGAGGCATCACTGGCGCCGTAGCGTTCGCGCATCAGGCGGGCCCAGAGCCGGCGCGCCGCGCGAAACTTGGCCACTTCCTCGAACAGGTCGTTGTGGCAGGCGAAGAAGAACGACAGCCGCGGCGCAAAGGCATCGACCGCAAGCCCGGCATCGACCGCGGCCTGCACGTACGCCAGCGCGTTGGCGAAAGTGAAGGCAATCTCCTGCACCGCCGTCGCCCCCGCCTCGCGCATGTGGTAGCCGGAGATGGAGATGGGGTTGAACTGCGGCACGTCCGCCGCGCAGAACCTGAAGGTCTCGGCGATGAGCTTCAGCGACGGCGCCGGCGGGTAGATGTACGTGCCGCGCGCCACGTACTCCTTGAGGATGTCGTTCTGGATGGTGCCGGAGAGCTTGCTGCGTCCAATCCCGCGCTCCTCGGCCACCACGATGTACATGGCCAGCAGCGTGGAGGCCGTGGCATTGATCGTCATGGACGTGCTGACGGTATCGAGCGGCAGGTCGGCGAGGAGGGCGTGCATGTCCTCCACCGTGTCGATCGCCACGCCCACGCGCCCGACTTCACCGAGGGCCCGCGGACTGTCGCTGTCGATCCCCATCTGTGTGGGAAGGTCGAACGCCACCGAGAGCCCCGTCTGCCCCGCCGCGAGGAGCAGCTTGAAGCGCGTGTTGGTCTCGGCGGCCGTGCCGAACCCCGCGTACTGGCGCATGGTCCAGAGCCGTCCACGGTACATCGTGGGCTGCACGCCACGCGTGAACGGAAACAGCCCTGGCTCTCCCAGCGCAGCGGTCATGTCGGGCGCCAGGTCACCGGGGCCGTAGACCGCAGCGATCGGAATGCCCGATGGGGAAACGACGTCGGCCACCTAGTGCTCGCTGCTCAGCAGCTTGGCGGCGATCTCGACGTCCTTCTTGCTGCCGATGAACAGCGGCGAGCGCTGGTGCAGTTCGGTCGGGACGACCTCGAGCAGGCGGTGGCGGCCGTCGATCGCCGCGCCCCCGGCCTGCTCGCAGATGAAGGCCATCGGGTTGCACTCGTACAGCAGGCGCAGCTTGCCCTGCGGGCTCTTCTTGTTGGCCGGATACACGAAGATGCCGCCGCCCAGCAGATTGCGGTGGAAGTCGGCGACGAGCGAGCCGACGTACCGCACGTTCATCGCCTCGCGCTGGAGGTCGAGCCCGCGATAGCGCCGCATGAGCGCGCGCACCGGCTCGCTCCAGTGCTGCTCGTACGCGTCATTCACGGAGAGGTAGGTCCCGGTCTCCGGGGTGCGGATGTTGGGGTGCGACAACAGGAACTCGCCGATGGACGGATCGAGCGTGAACCCGTGCGCGCCGTGGCCCGTCGTGTAGACCATCATCGTGCTCGACCCGTAGATCACATAGCCGGCCGCCACCTGCCGGAGCCCCGGCTGGAGCATATCGGACATCTCGCCGGGGCCTTCGCCCTCGGACACGCGTTTCATCACAGAAAAAATCGTGCCCACCGGCACATTGACGTCGATGTTGGACGATCCGTCGAGCGGATCGAAGAGGAGCACGTACTTGCCGCACTTGAACTCGCGAGGGATCGGGATGATGCCCGTCTCCTCCTCGGAGGCCATCGCGCACAACCGGCCCCCGTGGTCCATGGCCTTGGTGATGATCTCGTTGGCAATGACGTCGAGCTTCTGCTGGTGCTCGCCCTGCACGTTCGACGACCCGGCACCGCCTAGGATGTCGATGAGCCCGGCTCGCCGCACCTTGCTGGTGATCATCTTGGCGGCCACGGCCAAATCGTACAGGATGCCGGACAACTCGCCGGTGGCTTCGGGGAACTTGGCTTCCTGCTCGATGATGAACCGGTCGATCGTGACGATCGACGTCTCGGATTGTTTGATCACGGCCGGGCGGGGTAAAAGGAATGGAGAAAACTCGCCCGTGCTCACGGCAGGCGCCAGCGGACGCCGCCCGCCGCCATGGTCCAGCCGTCGCCCGTGGTGGTGGCGACTATCGTTCCCAACTGGTCGGTGCGCAGCACCGAGGCGCCGGCTGCCAGGAGCCGCCGCATGACGGCGGGATTCGGGTGCCCGTAGAAGTTCCGGGCCGCCACCGACACCAGAGCGGCCCGGGGGCGTACCACGTCCAGGAACGCCTCGGACGACGAGGTGGCACTGCCGTGGTGCCCCACCTTCAGCACATCGGCACGCAATAGCCCCTGGGCGTGCTCCAGCAGCCACCGTTCTTCCACCGCGTCGGCGTCGCCGGTAAAGAGCATGGTGGCCCCCCGGTATTCGAGGCGGATCACCACGCTGGCGCGGTTGGGATCGTCTTGCGCGGCGGTCCACGCGGAGTCAGGTGCCAGCACTCGCAGCCGCACGCCATCCACGTCGATGACTTCGCCGGCCCGGGCGCGCTGCCACCGGGTGCCCAGTTTCCGCGCCCCGGCCAGCGAGCGGACATATGGCGTGCTCGCGTCGGGAAAGGCGGGGTCGAGATATCCGGATGGCCGCATCGCCGTGATCACCGACAGGGCGCCCCCCGCATGATCGGCATCCGCATGCGACAGCGCGAAGAGCGCGAGTGCCCCGCCCCGCGCGCGCAGGTACGGGACGACGGTGCGGCGCCCGGCATCCCGTTTCTCGTCGCCGCGGCCAGCATCGAACAGGATCCAGCGCCCGCGCGGGGTGCGCACGGCGATGGCATCACCCTGCCCGACATCGATCATGTGCACCTCCACCTGGTCGCCGGAGGGGGCGGGCGCAAAGGCTGCCGTACCGAGGGCCGCCAAGGCCACCAGCGTGGGCCGTGCCCAGAAGTGACTGACGCACGCCGCAAGCACCGCCACGCACGCCACCCCCAGCGCCACGGCGGTGAGCAGCGACGGTGCGGCATGCAGGGTGGCCCACGGCAGCGCCGCCCCCGCCGCCGCGACGAGGTCGAAGGCCCGCACCATCGGGAACGACGCGGCCGCCACCAACGCGGCCGCCGACGGCCACCACGCCAGCGCCAGCCCGAGGAAGAGCGTCGGTTGCAGCAGGGCGATCACCGGACCCGCGGCGAGGTTCGCGAATGGTGCGACCATGCTGACGCGCCCGAAGTGCCACGCCACCAGCGGGGCTGTGGCAAACGACGCCACGACGCTGACCACGAGTTCCGTGCCGATCTTCTTGCGCCAGCCCTCGAGCCGCGGCGGCAGCAGGCGCTCGGCCACCGCGCGGCCGGCGATGAGGGCAGCGAAGCCGCTGACGCTCAGTTGCCAGCCGAGGTCCACCGCCGTGCGCGGCTGGTAAAGGAGCGGGATGCCCCCGCCCCACGCGAGGGCGGCCCAGGGCGACGTATTGCGCTGCACGGCCAGCGACACCACCTGCGCCCCGATCATCACGGCGCTGCGCACCGCGGGGGGCGGCGCGCCGATGAGCACCACGTAGAGCAGGACGAGCGACAGCCCGGCCCAGCGCGCGGTGGCCGGCGGCAGACGCGCGGCCTGCAGCAGCAGAAGCATCGCCCCCGAGACGATGGCCACGTGCAGCCCCGAAATGGAGAGCATGTGCACGATTCCCGCGTCGGCATATCGGTCGCGCACCACGGGGTCGAGGTCGTGCGTGTCGGCGATGAGCAGTGCGCGCACCAGCCCGGCGTCCTCCCCGAAATAGTGATCGATGGCCCGGCCGGCCCGGTCGCGCATGGGCGCGAGCAGCGGTGGCGGCTCGTAGACCACGCGGCACTTGAATGGGAGCCGTTCGCGCGCCATGCACTCGCGGTCCGCGCGCGCCGCGTTCGCGCCCAGTCCAATGCCAAGCGCGGCGATCAGCAGCAGGGCGGCGGCCGTGGCGCGCCTGAGCGACACGCCCACCAGCGCGCCGAGCGCAGCGAGTGCGCCGAGCCCTGCCGCGCTCGACATCGCGTCGGCCGACAGGCCGGCCATGAGACCTGCGGCATAGGTCGCCGCAACCCAGGCAATGAGTGGAACGGCCGTGCCTCGTGTGGAGTGGCTTCCACGGTGAAGCACGACGCGCCCGGGAGTGTCATCCCGAGCGCGCAGTTGCCATCAATCGCACGCCGCCACGGTGTCCGCGACGGTGCGCCGCGCGGCTACCCGGCCACCGGCAGTGGCTGGCGCGCTGGCACAGGGTCGCGGTCGCGTTCTCGCACCACCTGCCCCGTGAAGGTCGATCCGGTGGTGCCGGTGAGCTCCACGTGGAAATACTGCCCGATCATCGACAGATCGCCGGGAATGAGCACGGTGCGGTAATCGCGCGATCGCGCCTGGAGCAGTTCGCCCTTGCGGGCTTCCTTTTCCACCAGCACCTCCATGCGCTGGCCGACGCGGCGGAAGTTGCCCTCGCGCGCCATGCCGCGCACCAGCTGCAACAGCTCATTGAATCGCGCGTCCACCACGGCGTCGGGGACGGTCCACTCCGGCGGCATGCGCGTGGCAGGCGTGCCGTCGCGGGGGGAGAACTTGAACATGAAGGCGTCGTCGAAGCCGATCTCGCGCACCGCGCTCAGCGTCTCGGCGAAGTCCTCGTCGGTCTCGCCGGGAAAGCCGACGATGATGTCGGTGGTCAGTCCCAGGCCGGGCATCGCCGTGCGCAGTCGGGCCACGCAGTCGAGGTAGTCTTCGCGCGAGTAGCGGCGCAGCATCCGCTTGAGTACCTGCGTCGAACCGCTCTGCATGGGCAGGTGCACGTGCTCGCAGACAGTCCCGACCTCGGCCATCGCGGCGATCACGCGGTCCGTGAAGTCGTTGGGATGCGGGCTGACGAACCGCACCCGGCGAATCCCGGGCACGGCACCGACGGCGCGCAGCAGATCGGCGAAGTCGCGGGTGCCGTCGTGGTACGAGTTCACGGTCTGCCCGAGCAGGACCACCTCGGTGAGCCCCTGCGCCACCACGGCGGCGGCCTCGCGCACGACGTCCTCCAACTGGCGGCTGCGCTCGCTGCCGCGCGTGAAGGGCACGATGCAATACGTGCACCGGTAGTCGCAACCGCGCTGCACGGGGATCCACGCCTTCACGCCTTCCGAGCGGCTCGCCTGAAAGTCCTCGTAGTGCTCCTCGATGTCGAACTCGGTGTTGATCATCCGCCCGCCGTTCCGCGCCGCCTCGATGAGCGTCGGCAGCGCGCGGTAGCCATCGGGTCCGATGACCAACGAGACGCGCGTATCGGTCTCGAGCAGCTTGGGGCCGAGCCGCTGCGCCATGCACCCCGTCACGCCGAGGACCGCGCCCGGCTTGAGGAAGCGCCGCAGTTCGCCCAGTCGGCCGATGACGCGCGTCTCGGCGTGTTCGCGAATGGCGCAGGTGTTCAGCAGGACGACATCCGCGCCATCCGGAGAATCGCTGCGCTCATAGCCCTCGGCC
>CANNKR010000087.1 GCA_947504615.1 Gemmatimonadota bacterium
CCAGGCGCTGGCGTCAGAACTGCTCATCGGCTTCGCGCTCGGGTTGGGCGCCGCGATTCTGGTGGGTGCCGCCGAGCAGGCCGGCGACGCGATGGCCGTGCAGATGGGACTGAGCGGCATCGCCATTCTGGACCCGACGGCGCCCGAGCCCTTGCCGGTGATCGGATCGTTCCTGCGGCTCTTCGCCATCACGCTGATGCTGTCGCTGAACCTGCACACGGTGATGATCGGCACGCTGGGCGACTCGCTGCGCGCGGTGCCGCTGGGGTCCGCGCCCGCGCTGGCCAACGGCATTAATGAGATGCTCAAGATGGGGGCGACGATGTTCGCCCTGGGGGTGCGCTTTGCCGCGCCGGTGATCGCGGTGATCCTCATCGTCAACGTGTCGCTGGCCGTGCTCGGCCGCGCCGCACCGCAGCTCAACGTGCTCTCGGTGGCATTCCCGATGCAGATCGCGGCCGGCCTGTTTGCCCTGGCCGCCGCGCTGCCCGCGATGGCGTACTTCTTTGGCGGCTGGGATTCCGTGTACCACAGCATGGTCGCACGCGCCGTTGGCGGCTTCACCTTCGTGGCGCGCTGACGATGGCCAGCGGCAGCGATATGGAAAAAACCGAAGCGCCAACCCAGAAGCGACGGGATGACGCATTTCTCGAGGGGCGCGTCCCGCGCTCCCCGGAACTGAACTCGGCGGTGCTGTTCCTGACGTCGGCGCTGATCGTGAACTCGGTGGGGCCCGGGCTTGGCGTACAGCTGGTGTCACTGTTCGGCACCACGCTGGGACAACTCGGCGACGGCGCCCGCGACCCGACCAAGGCCGCCGACATGCTGCGCACCACCGGGTTTGGCGCGCTGAAGATCATCGGGCTGCTCTCGTCCGGCTTCGTCGTCTCCGCACTGGCCATCGGCGCCCTGCAAGGGCGTGGCGTGCTGTCGACGACACCGCTGGCGCCGAAGTTCGAGCGGATAAACCCACTGGAGAATGCCAAGCGGCTGTTCTCCACGCAGCCCATCGCCGACCTGATGAAGTCGCTGCTCAAGATGGGCATCATCGGCTGGGCGGTGTCGGGCGTGCTGACGCAGGGGTGGAGCGACCTGGCCGACCTGGGGGGCCGCGACCTGATGGCGATGTTCCCGGTGGTGCAGGACCAGGTGGTGCGGATGCTGAAGAACGCCGGCCTCGCGTATCTGGTGCTGGCCGCGGCGGACTATGCGTACCAACTGTGGCAGCACGAAAAGAGCCTGAAGATGAGCAAGGAAGACGTGCGGCAGGAGAACAAGCAGAACGAAGGCGACCCGATGCTGCGCCATCGCGCGCGGTCGTTGGCCCGCGCCCGCCTGCGCCGCCAGATGTTCGAGGACGTCAAGAATGCCGACGTCGTGATCGTGAACCCGACGCACATCGCCATCGCCCTGCGCTACGACCCGCTGAAGGCACCGGCGCCGATCGTACTCGCGATGGGCCAGCGCAAGATCGCCGAGCGCATCAAGGCGATCGCGTTCGAGCATCGGGTGCCCGTCATCGAAAACAAACCGCTGGCCCGCGCGCTGCTCGCCAGCGCCAATGTGGGCCAGATGATTCCCGCGGAGTTGTACGCCGCGGTCGCTGAAGTCCTTGCCTTCGTCATTCGCCAGCGGGCCCTCGCCGGGCTGCGCTGGCAAGGAAGCGCCCTCGCATGAGCACCCTCGCCCGGCCCGTCGAGACCGCCGCCGCGCGCACCGCGGAAATCGGTGTCGCCCTTGCGGTCGTCTTCGTCATCGCGCTGCTCGTGGTGCCGCTTCCCGCGTTCATGCTCGACCTGCTCATCTCGCTGAGCATCGGCCTTTCGCTGGTGGTGCTGCTCGTCGCGCTTTACACCACGGACCCGCTGGAATTCAGCTCGTTCCCTGCGCTGATCCTGCTGCTCACGCTGTTCCGCCTGGCACTGAACGTCAGCAGTACGCGGCTCATTTTGTCCGAAGGGCACGCCGGGGCGGTCATCCAGGCGTTCGGCACCTTCGTGATCGGCGGCAACTATGCCGTCGGCGTCGTGCTGTTCCTGATCCTCGTGGGCATCAACTTCATCGTCATCACCAAGGGCGCGGGTCGCGTGGCCGAAGTGGCGGCGCGCTTCACCCTCGACGCGATGCCCGGCAAGCAGATGGCCATCGATGCCGACCTGTCGGCGGGGCTCATCGACGAAGGGACCGCGCGCAAGCGCCGCAGCGAGATCACGCAGCAGGCCGATTTCTACGGCGCCATGGACGGCGCGTCGAAGTTCGTGAAGGGCGACGCGATTGCCGGGTTGCTGATCACCGCCATCAACATCATCGGCGGCATCTTCATTGGTGTGGTGCAGAAGGGGATGCCGGCCGCGCAGGCCGCGTCCACGTACACGATCCTCACGGTGGGCGAAGGACTGGTGGCCCAGGTGCCGGCGCTGATCGTCAGCACCGCCGCGGGCCTCATGGTGACGCACGCCGCCGGCGGCTCGCGCATTGGCAACGTGCTGGCCCGCCAGCTGGGTGCGCACCCGCGCGCGGTCTGGATCGCCGCCGGCGTGCTCACCTCGTTCGCGCTCGTTCCCGGCCTGCCGACCGCGCCGTTCCTCATCCTCGGCGGCGGACTCGCCATACTGGGGCGGCTGTCGCAGTCGGCCGCCGACCAGCGCGAGATCGACGCCGCCATCCCCGACATTCTCCCGGCCGCCGATGCGCAGCCGCAGAATCCGATGAAGGACCTGCTGCAGATCGATCCGATTGAACTGGAAGTCGGGTACGCGCTGATTCCGCTGGTGGACGAGGGGCAGGGCGGCGACCTGTTGCAGCGCATCAGCCTGCTGCGCCGGCAGGCGGCCGTGGAACTGGGCGTTCTCATCCCGTCCATTCGCATTCGCGACGACGTTCGCCTGCCCGCCAACGAATACATCATCAAGCTGCGCGGCAGCGAGGTGGCGCGCGCCGAGGTGCTGCCGCGCTTCTTCCTGGCGCTCGACACCGGCGGCGTCATCCAGGCCATCGACGGCATGGAGACGATCGACCCGAGCTTCGGCATGCCTGCCCGCTGGATCGCTCCGGGGCGCAAGGCGGAAGCCGAAGCCATGGGCTATGTGGTGGTCGAGCCGACGACGATGGTGGCGACGCACCTGATGGAGACGTTGAAGGCCAACGCCGCCGAGCTGCTGGGGCGCCAGGACGTGCAGGAAATGGTGGAAACGCTCAAGAAGACGCACCCGGCGCTGATCGAGGACATCATCCCGAACAAGGTGTCGCTGGGGATGCTGCACCGCGTGCTGCAGCGTCTGCTGCGCGAGCGCGTGCCGATTCGCGACCTCGTCACGGTGCTCGAAGCGCTGGGCGACACGGCAGACACGACCAAGGACCCGGAACAGTTGACCGAGCACGTGCGCCGGTCGCTGGGCAACGTCATTGCCCACCAGTACATGGACGAGAGCGGCACGGTGCGCGGCATCACCCTGGGCGCCCGTCTGGAAGCGTCGCTGATGGGGCTGTTCAGCCCGCGCGCCACGCATCCGGGGACCGCCATGCTGACCCCCGACACGCTGGCCGGACTCTTGCGTGAGTTGAATACGCTCGCCGCGGCTGGTGCCGCCGACGGGCGGTCGGTGCCGCTGGTGGTGCCCCCCGGTCTCCGGGTCGGCATTCGTCGGCTGATCGAACCGGTGATGCCCGCACTTCCTGTCGTCTCGCTTGCCGAACTCCCCGCCACCGTCCAGCTGACCAGCGTCGGACATTGGGAAATGAAACATGCGGCTTGAGACCTTCCGCGGTCCCGACTACATGACCGCCTTTGCCGGCGCGAACAGCGTGTTCGGCGACGATGCCATTCTCGTTTGGTCCCGCAAGATCCGGCTTGGCGACACGGTCGGCATCGAGATTGCCTGCACCAGCTCCGACGCGATGGCGCAGTTTCGCCATCGCGTGAGCCCGGGCACGCCGCGCCTGGCGCACGGGGCGCGCCGACTGGACGGACGTCCCTTCATTGTGGCGCTGGTCGGACCGACGGGCGCCGGCAAGACGACGACCGCCGCCAAGCTGGCCGTACATCCCGATGCGTTCGGCGGGGTGAAGGTGGGGCTGCTCTCGCTGGACACGTATCGCGCCGGCGCCGTGGAGCAGCTGCAGAGCTATGCGGACGTCGCCAACCTCCCGTTCGAGATCGCCTACGATTCGCGCGATCTCGAGAGCTCGATTTCCCGACTCGCCGCCTGCGACGTGATCCTGGTCGACACACCGGGGCGTGGGCCCAAGTCTGAAGCGTCGGCATGGCGCGCCATGCTGAACCGGCTCGACGCTGACGAAACGCATTTCGTAGTGCCGGCCACCACGCGCCTGGATCTGCTGAACGCGGTGCGCGCCGATTTCCGCGCGCTCGGCGCGTCGCACGCGATCATCACGAAGGTGGATGAAGTGCCGCTTGACGCCGTGGTGGCGCAACTGACGGCTGAGTTGGCGATGCCGGTACGGTGGATCACCGACGGCCAGGAGGTTCCCTCCGACCTGCGCGAGGCGGGCCCCACGCTCATCGACGCGCTTGGCACCTGCCCGGCCATGGTGGCCGCGTGAGCACGCAGACCGACGGACTCCGTCGATTCGTCGCGGAGCGCGGCATTGGGGAGAGCTGGACACCCAGCGACGCACGCGTGGTGCTGGTGGGCGCCGGCAAGGGAGGCATCGGCACCTCGATGGTGGCCGCGTTGCTGGCGCTTTCGTTCGCCGAGCAGGGACGTCGCACGTTGCTCATCGACGGCGATGATCAGGCCGGGACGCAGCATCACTGGTTCGGGGTCGAACCGCGCATCGGCATCGGCGCCCTGCGCACGACCGGCGTCGATCCGCGGGAGGCCGTGGTTCAGGCGTCCGAGATGCTGCACCTGCTTCCCGGCGGCGGCATCGCCGATGGCGCAGTGCCGATGCTGACGACCAGCGACCGGCGGGTGATCTGGCGTCGGGTGGCCGGATTGTATGCCGACCATGACTTCGTGATCATCGACGGCGGCAGTCGGCTGGACACGCTGATAGCGGCAAGTACTGCCGGGATCAGGCGCCTTGCGGTCGTATCTGCCGCTGATCCGGTCGCCTTGGCTGCGACATATGCCCTATTGAAGGCCATCGACGCCCGGATTCCCGGGCTTCCGGTGGACTTCGTAGCCAACGGCCAGGACGAAATGAGGGCGCGTGCCCTCTATGACCACGTACAAATGGCCTCCCAGCGCTGGTTGCGCCGCGGACTGAACTACGGTGGCACGATTCCTGAAGATATCCAGCTTCGGGATCGGCTTTCGGCGGGTGGCACCTTCGCCGCCACCGCCCCGAACACCCCAGCGGCCACCGCCGCACTCACACTCGGTGGCCGGCTCATCGCCGAGTTGGACGACGTCGCACGGCGCTCGATTGCGCCGACGGCCTATGCCTGGAGACGCTAGACCATGGACAGCCACGCGCTGTGGACGAAGTACCTCGGCGGCGACGCAGACGCCCGGCAGCAGCTGCTCAGCGAGCATTTGGGGCTGGTGCACTTCGTGGCGCGGCAGGTCGCCCGCGGCCTGGCGGTGGACATGGATTTTGACGAACTGGTGAGCGCCGGCACGCTGGGGCTGATGAACGCGCTGGAGAGCTTCGACGCCAAGCGCGGACTGGCGTTCAGCACCTTTGCCGCACCGCGGATTCGCGGGGCCATTCTCGACGAGTTGCGCCGCCAGGATCATGTGCCGCGGTCGATCCGCCGGAAGACGCGCGAGATCAACGCCGCGCGCGAGTCGCTGTCGCGGCAGTTGTCGCGCCCGGTCACCGACCGCGAGACGGCGGAGCAGCTGGGCGTGGACGTGGAGACGCTGTGGCGCTGGCAGGCGGACGTGGAAGGGGCGGTGCACCTGCCGCTCGACCGGAGCTCGACGCCGCAGGACGACGGCGGCGTGACCCCGGTGGAGCAGCTGATCACCGAAGACGAGAACGAGATCGAGACCCAGCTGAACCACGAGCAGGAAGTCGATCACCTGCGCGCCGCGATCATGAAGCTGAAGGAGCAGGAGCGCATCGTGCTCTCGCTCTACTACTACGAAGAACTGAAGCTCCACGAGATCGCCGAGATCCTGGAACTCACCGAGTCGCGGGTGTCGCAGATCCGGAGCAAGGCGCTGTCGCGGCTGCGCACGCAGATCGGCATGCTGCGCGAGAACGTCGCCTGATGAAGCGCTCCCTCGCGATCGCCGGCATGGCCGGGCTCGCGCTGGCGCTCGCCGCCGTGATGGCGGTGCGGGCCGGTCTCGACCAGCCGTTGTTCGCTGCCGTGCGCGCCGTCGATCCGCGTGTGGCCGCGTCGGTGGTGATTGCTGCGGTGCTGGTGCAGGTGGCGCTCTTCCTGCGGGTGCGGGAAGACGAGGAGCTGCCCGTGGCCGGGCGCTCGTTGCGCACCCCGCGTGCCCTGCGCACGCGCATCGGCCGTCGGGTGGCGTTGGGCGGGGGGAGCGTGTCGGTGATTGCCCGCCGCACCGGCCTGTCGCAGGACGTGGTGGCGACGGCCATTCGGCAGACCCAGATGGCGGTGAGCCAGGGATCAACCCGGCAGAACCAGCCCTTCGCGGCAACTCTTGCCCCGGCTCCGGTGTCGCTGAACGCCTTGATTCGCCGTTTGACCCGTTCCTGAGCCCGCCTGCCACCGAATTCGGTGGCACGGTCGTTGCGCTACATAGGATCGGACTCAACCCGGACATCGCCGTGGGCTCCAGCATTCGACCAACTGGTCTCGACAACGCCACCGCCGCACTCCGCTACTGGGAGCGCCGGCAAGAGGTGGTCGCCAACAACCTGGCCAACGTCAACACCGACGGCTTCAAGGGCGAGCGCGCCTTTGCCCGGCTGCTCGACGGCAACGTGCCCGTGGTGGACGCAATCACCGACCTGAGCACCGGGGCCATCAGCGCCACGGGCAATCCGCTGGACGTGGCGCTGTCGGGCGACGGCTTCTTCGTGGTGCAGACCCCCAAGGGGGAGCGCCTGACGCGCGGCGGCACGCTGAGCATCGACGAAGACCGGCGCATCGTGGACCCCAACGGCAACCCGATGCTGGGTGCCGACGCCGTACCGGTGGGCGCCAAGCAGATCCTCATTGACAGCCAGGGCCGGGTGCGCGCCGACGGCAAGGACATTGGCCGCCTGCGCATCGAGACCGTGGCACCGGGCACCCGCCTGCAGCACGAAGGGGGGAGCCAGTTCAGCACGACCGCCGGCCGCATCGAGGCCGACATGACCAAGACCAAGGTTCGGCAGGGGGCGCTGGAAGGAAGCAACGTCAGCTCACTCGAGTCGATGGTCGACATGATCGCCGTGCAGCGCGCCTATGGCGCGGTGCAGAAGTCCATCGCCTCACTCGACACCGTGCGCGGCATGGCGGCGTCGGAACTCGGCAAGCTGTAAGCCCGATACCCAAGGAGCCATTGCATGGATCCCGCACTTCGCGCCGCCGCCACCGGGATGATGGCGCAGCAGACCCGCACCGAGGTCATCGCCAACAACCTGGCGAACGTCAACACGACGGCGTTCAAGCGCAGTCGCGCGCATTTCGTCGACCTGCTGTACCAGACCGTGCAGGGCGCGGCCGCCGTGGGCGGCGCCGATGCCGCCACCACCCCCGCCGTCCAGGTGGGACGCGGCACGCGGCTCGCGGGGATCCAGCGCCTGCACTCGCAGGGCGCGGACGAACAGACCAACCGGCCGCTCGACCTTTCCATAGAAGGCGAAGGGTTCTTTCAGGTGTCGCTGCCCAACGGCGGCACGGCCTACACGCGCGATGGCGCCTTTGAACTGTCCGACACCGGCACGCTGGTGACTTCGGGCGGCCTGACCGTCCTGCCCGGCGTAAAGGTGCCGACGGGCGCGTCGCAGTTCACCGTCGCGCAGAACGGCATCGTGAGCGTCAAACAGGGCGACAAGACCGAACCCGTCGAAGTGGGACGCATTGAACTGGCGCGCTTCGCGAACCCCAGCGGAATGGAAGCACTCGGCGAGAACCTGTACGCCGCCACGCCCGCCTCGGGCGAGGCCGCACCGGGGTTCCCGGGCGACGAAGGAGTCGGGCGCTTGCTGCAAGGGCATCTGGAGGCCAGCAACGTCGAGATCGTGCAGGAGATGGTGGACATGATCGCCGCGATGCGCGCCTACGAGATCAACTCCAAGGCCATCAAGAACAGCGAGCAGATGTCCGACATCGCCAACCAGCTGGTGCGCTGATTCCCATGCTCGCTCTTCGTCGCATCGCCGAGCTGGTGGGGGCCGCCGGACTGCTCGTGGCCCTCACGGCCTCGCTGCAGGCGCAGGCTCCGCAGTTCGCGGCGCCACAGGCCACGCCGCAGCCCATTTCGGGCGCCGTGGCATTGCGTCTCCTGCCGCGCGGCACTGTGCTGCAGGCGGCTGACGTAGGCGGCGATTCATCGGCGAGCGTGCTGGGCTATGAAACGCAACGCATCATCGCCGTCGGCGAGACGTTGCGCGCTCCGGCCATCGCACCCGCCGCCATCGTGCGGTCCGGCGATGCGGTGAGCGTGCGCGTGGACGTCGACGGCATTTCCGTCAGTCGGCGCGGCATCGCCCTCGGCAACGCCCGTCTTGGGCAGCCCGTGCGTGTGCGCTTCGGCCTGCATTCCCTGTCCGGCATTGCCACTGCGCCCGGCGTGGTGCGTCTGCCGTGAGGACCATCCTGATGTCCCGACTGTTCTTCACCACCGCGCTGGTGGTGCTCGTCGCGCCCACACTCGTGGCGCCCACGCTCGGTGCCCAGGCAGCGAAACCGCCAGCCGCCAAGAAGGGGGCCGCAGTGGTCGCGCCCCCCGTTGATTCCGTGGCCCCGCAGTTCACGGGGCGTCAGTCCTGGACCTCGGACCGCCTCCGCATGGGCATCGGCGACATCGTCACGGTGATAGTGAACGACCAGACGCTGGCGAGTGCGAATACCAACAATACGGCGGTGGACTCGCGCCAGAAGGCACTCGATTTCTCCATCAAGCCGCCTGATGCGCCGGGCAAGGCGTCGGTGGCCATAGCGGCCAAGGCCGGCTTCAACAACAGCGGCGACTCCAAGCAGAGCGGCCAGGCGACGCGCAACAACATCTTCCAGAGCACGCTCAGCGCGCGCGTCATCGCCGTGTCGCCCACGGGCATGCTGCAGATTCGCGGCCGCAAGATGGTGAACGTCGACAAGAACCAGCAGGAAGTGACGCTCACGGGGTGGGTGCGCCCGCAGGACATCGACGTCGGTTCCAACATGGTCGAGTCGACGCGCATTGCCGACGCCGACATCGTCGTGACGCAGAAGGGTGGACTGGGCAAGCCGAAGAGCGGCGTCGTCTCGAAGATCGTGGGAGCCATCTGGCCATGAGAACTTCGTCGCCGTCGCAGCACGTCCGCCAGGTGCTGGCGTGGCTCTGCATCGCCACCGCCCTGCTGATCGTCGTGGCCGAGGCGAGCGCGCAGGAGTCGCGCGTGCGCGATCTCGTGCTCGCCGACATGGTGCCGCCGGTCCGCCTGATGGGCTATGGCCTCGTCACCGGCCTCGCCGGCACGGGCGACCGCGTCAGCGGCACGGCCGGCGCGGCGCAGACCGTCACGTCCATCGTGAATCTCCTGCGCCGGTTCGACGTGGAAGTGCCCGCCGAACTGCTGCGCACCAAGAACGTCGCCGCGGTGCTCGTGACCGCCGAGGTGTCGCCGTACCTGCGACCGGGCGGCCGGTTTGAAGTGCGCGTCTCGAGTGTCGGCGACGCCGCGTCGCTGCGTGGCGGCGTGTTGTGGATGACGCCGATGGTGGCCGATGCGGGTCAGCGTCCGGTGGGCGGTGCGCAGGGAGCCCTGCTGCTCAGCCCGTCAGCGATGTCGCGCGCAAGCAGCGAACCCACCAACACCGCGCGTATTCCCGATGGCGGCGTCCTGGAAGCCGAGATTCCGCATCCGCCGCTCGCCTCGTCCACCAAGCTCCTGCTGCGCGAGCCCGACCTGGGCACCGCGACACGTATTGCGGCGGCCATCGACTCGGTGTTCGCCACACCCGGCACCGCAAAGGTGGACGATCCCGGCAGCATTTCGCTCGCCCCCAAGGACACGGGCACATCACTGGCCGCCACGTTGGCGCGCATTCGCGACGTGCGGTTGCGCCCCGATCGCGCAGCCCGCGTGGTCATCGATGCGCGCGACGGCACCGTGATCGCCGGCGGCGAGTTGCTCGTGGGCGAAGCGGTCATCAGCCATGCCGGCATTACGCTGACCGTGGGCACTGTCACCGATACGTCGCGCATCCGCGGCGACCTGCGCGTCGCACCCGGCACGAGCGTGCAACGCATTGCGTCGGCGCTGCACGCCATCCAGACCACGCCCGCCGAGATCGCCGCCATTTTCGAGGGGCTGCGTTCCGTGGGCGCCATCAGCGCCGAGATCGTCGTCCGATGACCCGCATTGACGCCACATCCGCCACCGCTGTGCCGTCGGTCCCCGATCGGCTCGCCCGCCTCAAGGACACCAGCGGCAAGCTCGAGGGTGTCTTTGTGGAACAGTTGTTCAAGGCCATGCGCGAGACCGTGCCGAAAGACGGCATGACCGACGGCGGCCAGGGCGAGGACATCTTCAGCAGCCTCCTCGACCAGAAGATCGCCGACGATGTGCCGAAGCAGTGGCACCGCGGCGTCGCCGACGCCCTCTTCCGCGAACTGCGCGATCACGTGCAGCCGGAGACCAAGTGAATCCCATCCAGCCTTACGCCGTCGATGTGTCGCTGGCCCAGTCGACCAGCACGATCGCGGCGCTCGTCGATTCCCTGCGCACCGAGGCGAAGCTTCTCGGCGATCTCGCCGGCATCATGCGACGCCAGCGCGAGTCGGTGACGCAGGACGATCTCGACGGCGTGGACGACTCCGTGTTCTCCACGCATCGCGTGCTGGTGACGCTGCAGGAAGCCCGGCGCCGGCGCCGCACGCTCAACCACGTGCTGGGCGAGAGTGACGACCTGAGCGTCGTGGCGCTGGAGGAGTTCTTCAACGGCGACCTGCCGCCGAGCGTGGCCGACGCGGCCAACGCGCTGCGCGGGAGCGCCGTGGCGCTGCAGCAGGAGGTGACCGTCAACCGTCGCATCCTGCGCGAGGCCATCACGGCGGGAGACCGCAACGTGCAGATGCTCGTCGGCGCCGCCACGGCTGGCGCCCCGGGCGCCCTTGGCGCACCGCCTGCCGGCACTCCGCCGGCGACGGGTGGCCGTCTCATCGACCGGACCATCTGATGCCGGGCTTCGGTGGAATTCTCAGCATTGCCCGCAGCGCCCTGACGACCAGCCAGGCCGCGGTGCAGGTCTCGTCGCACAACATCGCCAACGCCAGCACGCCCGGCTACAGCCGCCAGCGCGAGGTGCTCGTGAGCCGCGAACCCGAACGCGATGCGCTCGGGATCTTCGGCACCGGCGTGATGCTCTCCACGGTCCAGCGCCAGCGCGATTCGCTGCTAGACCAGGAGTATCGCCGGAACAGCGCGCAGTCGGGGACCTTCGCCACGCGCTCCGAACTGCTCCAGCGCGTCGAGGGCGTCTTCGCCGAACCGTCCGATATCGGGCTCGCCTCCACGCTGGACCAGTTCTACAACGCGTGGAGTGATCTCGCCGCGAACCCGTCGAACTCCAGCGCCAAGACCGTGGTGCAGCAGCGCGGCAGCGCGCTGGCCTCGACGTTCAACAGTGTGTCGACCCAGCTTGGCGACCTGAAGGCCGAGTCCATCGACCGGGCGCGGGCTTTTGTGGACGACATCAACCGCATCGCCGGCCAGATCGCGGCGCTCAACGGCCAGATCCAGCCCGCGGAGAGCGGCGGCGACACCGCCAGCGACCTCCGCGACCAGCGGGATCTCCTGCTCGACCAGCTGGGCAAGATCGCGGATGTGCGGGTGATCGACCGCATTGGCGGCAGCAATCAGGTGCTGCTGGGCTCCGCCTCGCTGGTGGACGGGTCGGTCGCCAAGCAGGTCGTCATGAACATCAGCAGCGCGGC
>CANNKR010000088.1 GCA_947504615.1 Gemmatimonadota bacterium
CACGTGTCGACCCAGTTCTTGTGGAGCATCGACTCGTGCGTGTCATCGGGGATGACGGTCAACTCATAGTACACGCCCCGTGCGCGAAGCAGTTGCACCAGGCCGACGGTCTGGGCAAAGTCCACGTTGCGGTCGTCATCGCCGTGCACGAGCAGCACCGGCGACTTCCAGTTGTCGATGGCGCCGACCGCCGAGGACTTGAACGAGAGTGCGGCGGTGTCGAGCGAGCTGCCATAGAGGTGCACGCCGGCGTAATCAACGCCGGCCACGAACAGGTCGCTGTTGCGGGCGAGCGCCTGCGCGGTGAGCAGGCCGCCGTACGACAGCCCCCAGATGCCAAGGCGCGAGGCGTCCACGTCATCGCGGCTGCGCAGGTACATCGCACCGGCCACCACGTCCTGGTACTCGCTGTTGCCGGCCGCCTGTGCGTTCGGGGCGTTCTGGAAGGACCGGCCGTAGCCGATGCCGCGGCGATAGTTGATCGACAGCACGATGTAGCCCTGCGCCGCCAGCCACTGGTTGTAGCCATACGCCCAGTGGTAGAACTGCATGTAGTGGTAGCCGGGGAGCATCTGCCGGACGGGGCCGCCATGCACGAACACCATCGTCGGGCGCTTCTCGCCGGGCTTGAGGTCCTTGGGCAGGAAGAGCTGGTTGTGGACTTCGACGCCGTCGGCCGCCTTGGTGATGATGATCTGCGGCATGACGTGTGCGTCACGGGGAAAGTCCTTGCCGAGCACAGGGAAGATCGTCTTCGCCTGCGAGGCCCCGCTGGCGACGATACCCACGGACGCGGGGGTGTTGTAGTCGAAGTAGAGGACGGCGAGCGCCTTCCCGGACGCGAGGTGCACGGGCGACACCTCGATTCCCTCACCCGTCGTCATCTGCTGCGGCGTGCCCCCGGCCACCGGCACCGACCAGATGTGCCGCCGCTCGATGTCCTTGGCGTTGGTGGCGTAAAAGAGCGTCTTGCCATCGCCCGAGAGATCGGCAGATCCGGCGCCCTCGATGAGACCGTCGGTAGTGGTCAGGAGCACCGGTGCCTTGGCCGGGGCTGTCAGGTTGATCGAGAACAAACGGTCCCACTCATCGTTCGGCACGGTGGACGGGAACACCACGTGGCCCGCGGCGTAGCGCATGCCGTTGAGCGTGGTGAATGTCCGGTCGTTGGGCTCGTTGTGCCACACTTCCCTGGCGATGCGCGTCGATACGTCAGCCACCATCAGCGACAGCGTGTAACCGCCCGGAAAGCGCGCCTGGAAGAAGCCCGGCCGCGATGCTGAGGGAGCGCTGGCTGGCGCCGCGCCACCGCGACCACCACCACCGCCGCCGCCACCGAACCCGCCGCCGCACGGCGGGCCGAAACCGCCGTTGCGCAGGCGCTGGAGGGCCTGTGCCATGTTGAACGAGGAACCCTGCGGGTTACCAATGCCGCCGCTCCCTTCCTGGTTCTGGGCGCCAAACGGCGTGCCGGGGCGGCGCGTGAACACCACCTGCCTGGAGTCATCGGACCAGACCGGATTCCCATCGCAATCCACGCTGGGGTCGATGTAGCCCAGCGTGCGCGTGGCGACATCATAGACCGCGATGAATGCGTGATTCTCGCGGTCGCTGACGAATGCAATCTTCTTGCCATCGGGTGACCAGAGCGGGTTGCCCTGCCGGCCCCACTCCTTGATGAAGGGCTTCTCGCCCTTGTCCATCGCCGAACTCGGCGCAGCGGGCGTGACCGGTGCGCGGAAGATCTGTCCGTCCTTCACGTAGAGCACGGCCGTGCCGTCCGGGGAGAGCGCGGGATTGGCTCCCACGGCCAGCTTCCACGCCGGCCCGCCGCTGGTCTTCACTGCCCAGATGGCGCGCTCCGGTCCGTCCGGATCGTGCGACGGATTCGCCACCCAGTCGCGTGAGTTCGTCGCGGTGCCGCGCACGAATACGGCGACCGCACCATTGTCGGAGAGCGCGATGTTGGAAATGTCGATGCCGTCATCCTGGTTGAAACTCGTGAGCTTCACGGGCTTCCACGCCGGCGCGGCGGCCGTATAGACATTGCGCAGGCCTTTCTCGTACGTCATCCAGGCGACGCGATCCGCCTTGGTCGCCGACGTGAGCGACAGCGGCGACGCGACGTTGAAGTACGGTTCGAACTTGGTCCCGGTCTTCATATCGGTGCGCTGTGCAGCGAGCGGCGTGGTCGCCAGCACAGTGGCAACGGCGAGGAGCGAGCGGCAGGAGAACGACATACGGCCTCGACAGTCAGTGGACGGTTGGCGGCAAGGTGCCCCAAGAATGTACGACGCGCCCCGCTGGCGCGTTGGACCCGGCGTGCGGAACGAGTTGCTCCGTGTCCCCGCGTGGCCAGCGAAGCTGTCGCACCGGTGGTCGTTGCAGCGGCAACTCGGCCGGTCGTCGTTGCTGTCGCCTCAGAGGGCACTTCGGCTGAGTCGCGACATCTCAGTGCGCTGGACCGTGACATCTATCATGTGCTGGCTGGACAACGCTGCTGGTCGTGCGGGGGGTGTGCGGCGCCCGTGCCCACTGTACAGGTTGTCGGTGGTGGTGGGTGTTGATCCGCGCTGGCGAAGAAGGGCGCGCCATAGCGGTGCAAGCCGTGGCATTGCCTCCGTTCAAGGCTGTGGCACCTCACCCTACAACCGCCCGGTGTGCGAGGCAGGAGCCATTGCGCGGGTGCCAACGGGCATCTGGCACCCTTGACTCGCCCTAGTCGCCATGCCCATGATGGTTACATGGCGTGAGAGCGTCCCGACCTGCAGTCTTGTACGGTCTTCGACGCAGTGATGAGTTCCGACGCGGGGACTTCCTCCGTTCCACCACGACGAGCTCTTCACAATGCACAGGGCGCGGACTCAGTCTCTTTCTCCGGCGACAGTGCTCGGGGCGCAGGACAGCCTTGGCCGCGCGCGTTTCCTGGTACTCGCAACCCAGGATACGCACCGCGTGCTCAGCCGGTGGATGCCTAACAGCAGTCATGTGGTCGCTGTCACGACCGCGGATGAACTGGCCGTTGGGATGCGCGCACGCGAGTATGCCCGGGTTCTTGTCGACCCCATGCTCCTGCCGGAAGCGCATCTCGATGGATTCAGTGCGAGTCTTGGAACACTCCCGACTCGTGTCGTGCTGCTGTGCCCCACCCTTGATGATGCGATCTGCCAGCGCCTGGGCCGCATTGGGGCAACCGGATACTGCGATGTGCTTGCGCTCACTGTGTCTTGCGATCCCGCCTTCCTCAAGCGTCGTCTCTCGCGCCTTGATGTGCCATCAGCGCAAGGGGCCCTGTTCGCACGCGTGGCGCCGCTCGTCAACCAGGTCCGGCGAGATTTACGCCCTAATCTGATCCGTCTGTTCGTCGGTGGTGAGCTTCCCACTGGCGCAGGGAATCTTCGAGGATGCGACATAGTTAGTCTCCGGACCCTACAGCGTTGCCTCATCGACGCTGGTGTTGTGAGCCTGCGGTGCCTCGTCGACGCATGCCGACTCACTCGCTGGTACGACCTCATAATGAGGACTGAATGCTCGCTCACTGACTGTGCGGTGCTCGCGGGCTATACGTCGGTCCGAACGATTCGGAATCACTCTCGTGCGCTGGTGGGCATGTCGCCGTTGAGTGTGCGTCGGCTGCTGGATCCCGACGAGTTCGCGGTGCGTGTGTTTCGCAGTCTGGTTCGGGACTAGCCAAGAGTCTGACTCGAATACCTAGACATCTCCACACAAGTACGTTTCCCTGCCACCGTCGCGTCGTCCGCTCCCTTTGTGTCGTCCGCATTCCCTTTGCGGTGCCCTGTTGCCTCTTCTGTCGCAGCAACGCGCTGTGTTTTCTCGGCGCTTACCACGATATTCGCCTGGTACTTCACCGAATGGCCGATAAATCGCGTGTCGGGAGCGGGCGGTGATGGAAAGGTGACGGAAAGTCGGAGAGGGGAGGAAGGCGGCGTCAGTGATTCCTGTCATTAGAACGCAAGGAGCACCAATGGACAAAAGACTTCGCAGGGCGATGGTTGTGGCCACGGCGTTCTTGGCGTTGAACGCTGGGTACGCCATCTACAACACGGCCGGAGCGGTCCCGCAGGGAGCAAGCTGCTCCACGGGATGTGGTTGCAAGGAATCGGGTGATTGCACGGGGACAGGCACGTGTGTGTGCTTCCCGAATCCGTTCTGTTCGTCGAGCGGTTCGTGCGTATTCGCATCCGAGGAGTAGGCATTCGTCAGTAGTCGAATCGAAGTAATCGTGGGCGCCCTTTTCTCCCTTTTCTACTCGCCACCCGTACCCCGCGCCGTCAGAATAGCCATGACCAGAACGAACTCACGGATTATGACCGGCGCACTGTTTACTCTCGGAGTCGCTGGGGCGGGACTCAACGTGTGGAACGCCTATTCCCTTGCCAGACGACCGCTGACCGAACCGGCGGCCCTCGTTGCCAATTGGCGCTCATACCAACAGGGTGGACACCGCCGCGGCCCCGGCCGTGCGGTAGTGACCGTCGTGGTGTTCTCTGACTACGAGTGCGTCTACTGCGCAGTGACTGAGCGTCGACTCGGCGCGCTTCGAACGAAGTACCCCACGCTGCTAGCTGAGATTTTCTACCATTACCCGCTGCCTGGCCATCGGAATGCGGCCGGCGCGGCGAAAGCCGCGGTCTGTGGTGCCGATCAAGGATACTTCGAAACGCTGAACGCACTGCTATTCAGCAAGCGCGACTCGCTTGAGAAGATGCCGTGGAGTGCATTGGCCACAGCCGCCGGTGTCCCGGACTCCGCGCGCTTTCGATCCTGCGTCGATAGCCCCAAGGCGACTTCAAAACTTGCGGCGGATATCGCAGCGGGACGCCAAATCCGCGCCGGTGTGACTCCCACGATACTGATCAACGACGCGATGTACGATGGACTTCCCGCCGATCTCGAACGTCTGATCGAACGGGAGATCACCCGTCACGGCGCGCCAGAGCGAACGTAACGCACACGTGGTCTCCTTATGTGATTGCGACGGAGGTGTCATGCGGGTGACATTCACAGCGCCATTGTTCGCCATTCTTCTTGGTGGCGATGTGAGTCACACTCGTGACCTCGGGCAACCACGCCCTCAGGTGCCCCGGCGTATCCATGTCGATGCGATGCCTGCGGTCGAGCTTGGAAGGGCGGTCGGCAGTGCCGAGGTATTCGGTCATGTCGCGGCGGCTACCCGTGTCGGTCAATACATCGTGGTACTGGATGATCGTCCCGGGGCGCTCCTCTTCTTTCGTTTTGATGGCCACCTCGCCCGGCGTATCCAGACAACGGATCAGCCCCAACCTGGACAGTTCAAACAGATGACGTGGATGGGCCGCTGTGCGCCGGACGCTCTCTTTGTGCTTGATGCGTCCATGAAGCGCATCACCGTATTGGACACCGCTGGGGCGTACGTTCGTATGTTCCGCCCGCCTGCATTCGCTGCGCGCTGGAGCTGCGCTGAGGATGGGCGTATGGCGACGCTCTTGCTGCCCGGCGCTAGTACCCAGCGCGCGGGAGGGCGCGTGCAGACAGAAGCACCGATTCTCCTTCTGAATGCGAGCGGGGGGGAGACCGGAGTATCCCGGGACATTTCGGTCGGCGAGGGGCGCTTCGGTGGCACCGTCACGACCATCTCCATGGGGAAGCATGCGCTCTACGTAGGACGAGGAGACTCCGCCTACGTCGACGTCTATGACGGTAATGCGAGGCCGGCCTCGGCCATTCGTACGGGTGATCTTCGGCGGATCCTCATGTCGAAGGCCGAGTTCGAGAAAATCGTCCGGCGCCAACTTGGTCAAACGTGGCCTGATTCGATCCTCAAGAAGGTTCTCGCTACTGCGCGGCCGAAGTTCCATCCGCTGTACCGCGACGTGAAGGTGGCGCCTGACGGAACAGTCTGGCTCACGATCTCTGCGGCGTCCGACGACAGTACCGTGTTTCGCGCGCTGTCGGCGAAAGGATCCGTCCTCGGTGACGTGCGTATGCCGCACGTGGCCCAGATTCTCGAGCCAGGCAATGATTATCTGCTCACGGAGTATCGGTCGGGAGACAGGGCGGAGCATGTGGCCCTGTTCCGGGTGACGCACAAATAGCGGTGGATATGTCGGCGCACGGGATTCCAGTGCGCGGCGGCGGTGGGTTTGCGATACTTCTTCTAGGCATCCAACCGTGGTTGGGCAGCACCCCACCTCCTACGTGGAGCAAGCCTCCGAATGAAAGCGCCGGTCCGTCCCGTGCTGTTGGCTGGCACTCTGCTTGTCGCCTCGTGGTTGCCGACCCAGACGGTGGCGCAGGGACGGCGCGAGGTGATTCAGGGTCGTGTGACCACAGAATCTGGTGCGACCGTGCCAAGCGCCCACGTGATCATCACGCGCGGACCAGACCGGGCGATCTTCGAGGCCGCGACCGACCGGGGCGGCCTCTACACGGTCACAATTGACCTGGGGGGCGGAGACTACTTGGTGTACGTCGCGCCACCGCCGGGCGCCCCACTGCAGACCTTTCGCAAGCGGGTCACGCGACAAGCGCCGACAGATACTGTGTTTGTCGTGGACGCCGTCCTTCGCGCCACAGCGGGACAGCAACTGTCCGTCGTTCGCGTGCAGGAACGACGAACCGCCCCGGCGCGAGCGGATGATCGCAGCAACGGTGCTGGCGCATCTGAGGTGCGCGCGGGCGGTGTCGCTGCCTTGACCACCCCCGCTGAGGCTGGTGACCTGAACGCGCTGGCAGCGACGCTTTCATCCGTGGCATCGGCCCCTGACGGAGTGTCCGTATTCGGCGTGCCGGCTACGCAGAACGCCGTGACGCTCGATGGGCTCGCCTTTCCAGGCGTTGCCCTCCCGGCAGACGCGCAGACTACGGTGCGCGTGGTGAGCTCGACGTTTGATCCGTCCCGTGGGTGGTTTGGTGGCGCGGAGACGCGCGTTGATCTCACGCACGATTTCCTGTACTCATCCTTTCGTACCTCCACTTCGCTTGACGCGCGGTTGCTACAATCCGGCAGTGCACTGGCGGCGCGAAGCGGGCGCGAATTGAACAACCTGCGGGGCGGCGTCGGAGCTACTGGATTCACGTACGGCGGTAAGCTGAGCTATAACACGAGTGCGCAGTTCACCCGACGTACATCGGATATGGCTACGCTCATGGATATGGATCGGAGCGTCCTGCAGCACGCGGGTGTGGCGCGCGACTCTGTGGAGCGATTCCTCGCCAGCGCGCGCGCGCTGGGTATCCAGACTAGCACGGTGCCTCCACGACCCGGCACTTCGACGAACGGCGGCGTGCTGCTCCTCAGCGTGAGCTCACTCAGCGCTGACCGTGACACCTTCAAGCCCAAACGCCATGTGGGTCGTGTCTCGGTCTTTCTGGCGCGCGAGGAGCAGGAGGGCCGCGGACTTTTCACGCTGGGCACGCCGAGTCTCGCAGCGCACGGGCGCTTGTCTCTGGCCACGGCACAGGCGTCTCTCTCAAGCTTCCTGCGGCCGGGGGTGCTTCAGGACCTGCGCACCGCCATCAGCACTAGCAATCACCGGACTGCGCCGTATTTCGCCGTGCCGCGCGCCGTGGTGGACGTCTCATCAGACGATCTGGAGGGCGGCGGATTGGTCGCTCTTGCGGCCGGTGGGGCCGCGAGCGGTGAGGCCTCTGGTCATCGCGTGACATGGGAAACCCAGAGCGATACGCGGTTCTATGTCGGTGCCGTACACCGGCTCAAGCTCAGCGCGGGCCTTCGCTTCGACGCGCTCGATGCTGTGTCACGTGTGAATGCCAATGGCACTTATGCCTTCAGTTCCCTGTCGGAGTTCGCGGGCTCCCGCCCCTTCTCGTTCAGCAGGCTGGTGGACGCTCCGGTGTCCTCGGGTCGGCTGTGGAATGGCTATGTCGCGCTTGGTGACTACTGGCGCCCCACCCCGTCGCTGGAGTTGCTCTATGGGGCACGCGCGGATGGGACGGTACTTGCGGAACGGGCAACGCCGAATGCCGCGGTTGCCGAAGGGTTCGGGGCGCGCACCGACCACGCACCGGAGCGTCTTCATGTCAGTCCACGCGTGGGCTTCACGTGGACGCGGAACCGTGTAAAGCCCGGCGGTTATGTGGTCAATAGCGATCATGGCTCGTTCTTGGTGCCCGCTGTCGGCGTGCTTCGCGGCGGTATCGGCGAATTCCGCTCATTGATCACGCCCAGTACGATTGCCAACGCGTCGACGGCCGGCGGACAAGCCGGGGTCCTGCGAGAGATTGTCTGTGCCGGCACCGCACTGGCGACACCAGACTGGTCGCGCTTCGCGCTGTCTCCCGAAACGGTTCCCCGTGATTGCCCGGCCGCCCCGGGTGCGATGGTCACCCGCGACACCGCACCAACCGTACGGCTCTTGGGCCCCGACTATACCGCTCCGCGAAGCTGGCGGGCGAATCTCTCCTGGACGTCTTATCACTCGGCACTGGTTTGGACCATCGAAGGTGCGTACTCGCGAAACATGAACCAACTGGGTGCGATAGACCTGAACTTCACGAATGCGCCGGCGTTCACCCTTACGGAGGAGACGCACCGCCCGGTCTATGCCTCCGTGCTGAGCATCGTGCCCACGAGTGGGCTGGTCTCGGCGCGCGATGCCAGGCGGCAACCGGCATTCGGCGCCGTCAGGCAATCCCAGAGCAACCTCTCGTCGGACGCCCTCCAGGGAACACTCACGCTGATGCCGGATCTGACGAAGTACGCGCGGTCACGGCTATTCGCGTCTTTGGCTTACACCTATGCGAACGTCCGCAGCCAGTTTAGTGGTTTTTCCGGAACTACATACTCGTCGCCCCTGCAGCGCGAATGGGCGCGCACCTCCTATGTCCCCCTGCATTCCTTCCGTATCCAAGGGAGCATGCGTTCTCCCGTGGGGATGCTCACCCTCTATGGTCTGCTGGCATCTGGCACGGCGTTTACGCCAATGATCGAGCGGGACGTCAACGGTGATGGGTTAGCAAATGACCGCGCGTTTGTCTTCGATCCGGCGACGGCCAAGGACTCCGCCGTTGGCGCCGGCATGCATGAGTTGTTACTCCGGGGTTCCCCAGAGGTGCGTTCGTGCTTACGGCGGCAACTGGCACACCCTGCGGCGCCGAACAGCTGTACTGGGCCGTGGACTTCGACGTTCAACGCCCGCCTGGGTTTCAATACTGGCTCGGCAACCGGTTGGATGAAGCGGGTCTCGGTCGCACTGTACGCGTCCAACATCCCTGCCGGGCTCGATCAGCTCCTGCACGGTGCACGACTCCATGGGTGGGGCGATGCGGGCCTTCCCGACCAGGTCTTGCTCCGACCGACGGGCTTTGATCCGTCAGCACTTCGGTTTCGCTATGCGGTCAATCCTCGCTTTGGCGAGACGCGTCCCATATACAGCACGCCCCGTGCCCCGTTCCGTCTGGCCGTGGACATTCGGTTGGATCTGGGCGCGTCAGCGGACCAGCAGATTCTCGACCGCAACCTTCAGTCCGGTCGCGCTGGACGCGCCGGAGCCAAACGCACCGTCCGGCAGATGCGACAGTTCTATTTGCGCGCAGTGCCCGATCCGTTCGCGATAGTGCTGGCCCTTACGGATTCCCTCTTGCTGACCCAGGATCAGATTCGCACAGCGTTGGAAGGGCAGGCGCGCTATGCGGCTCGGGTCGACACCGCGGTCACGGCGCTTGCCACATGGCTCGAGTCGCTGCCGGATCGCTACAACGCCGCTGATGCGCTTCGACATCAGGAGGACACGTTCACCGCAGCCCTCAACTTCGGTCGCGAGGAGATTCAACGAGCACTCACACCGACGCTGAACCGCATTCAGGTCAATCTATTGCCGTGGCCTGCGGATGTGATGTTCCGAGCGACTGGCGCGCTTGCCCTGCGTGATATCCGACGGTAGCTAACCCATCTTGGACGCGCCGGGCTAGCGGACCGTCTCGCTTAGGGCCTCTGCTGCGCGTCCGCCTCAGCCGGCAGCCTGCGAGCACGTCCTCCCCGGAGATACACTGCCTCGTCCGGCTGCGCGCTGTCGTCCTGTCACGTTCAATAACCGCCACTTCGTCCTCTCCCGGGACATCGACTGTCGTGGGATGGGTGGGCCACTCTACCCCCAAGGGATCGGCGGCCGGATTCTGACCGTGCGACGCGCGGGGCGCGTCGGTCAGTTCTGCGTGGTCTTCGACCAGGGCTACAGCGGGACGCACCTGACCCGCGAGTGCATGATCCATGCGGCTGCCGCTGGCTAGATCCGCACCACGATCCTGATGGGAGGACGACAGTGCGGGTCCGTTGAATCGGGCCACGCCGTGCCCGCGTGGCCAGCGTAGTTGTCGCACCAGTGGTCGTTGCAACTGCCACTCGACCGGTCGTTGTTGCTGTCGCCTCAGAGGGCACATCGGCTGACTCGCGACACCTTGGTGAGCTGGACCGCGACACCTATGCATAGGCTGGCTGGACAACGCTACCGGCCGTGCGGGCCGTGGCCCTCCACTGACTCCGGCGTGCGGTGTTGCCGAGCACGCCGCCTGCGTCAGGCCCGCTGGAGCGCCTTGTGCAGCGCCATGCGCACGGCGCCGCGCGCCGCCAGCACGGGCTCGGTGCGCACGGTCGCGCCGGGCACGGCGCTCTTCAACCGGTGCTCCACCAGCTTGCGCACGAACGACCCGCGTTCCATCAACCCACCAGCAAGAGCCACCGGGATCGCCGCGCGTTCATCGACGAACAGGGAGCGCGCGAGGGCGCGCACATGCGTCACCAGCTCCTCGGCGGCCATGGCCAGCAACGTGCTGGCGCGCTGATCGCCGGTCGCGGCCACCGTGATGACAGTAGTGGCCAGTCGCGCAACATCCGCCGGGGTGGCCAGTGCGGCCCACGCGATAAGGGCGTCGCTGTCATCGAGGCCGAGCGTGGTGAGCACCGCGCCAAGCAGGGCCGTCTCGGGTTCGCGTCCGTCCACCGAGGCCGTCACGAAGCTGAGCGCCCGGCGGCCGATCCACGCACCGCTCCCTTCATCGCCGATGTTCGGCCCCCAGCCGCCGCACCGGGCAAAGGCGCCCGTCGGTGACCGCCCGAAACACGACGAACCCGTGCCGCTGACCAGCAGGATGCCGGGGCCGTCGCCGAATGCGTCCTCGAGTGCGATCGTCGCGTCCGGCTCGATGATGACGTGGTCTGCCACCTCGAGACGCACGAGCGCCTCGCGCACCGCCTGCCGTTCCGGTTCACGGCCCGCGCCGGCCAGCCCCGCGCAGAGGACGCGCGGCGTCTCGCCCGCGCGATCACACGCCGCGAGCGCCTCACGGACGGTCTGGGCAATGACCTCGGCCGCCTGCTGCGCTTCGCCCGGGCGCGCCGCACTGCCGCCCCCCGTGGCCGTCGCCAGTTCGTGCCCCTGGGCATCGGCGACGATCACCTTCGTCTTCGAGCCTCCACCATCTACGCCAACAATGAGAAAGCTCATGAGATCCGGAGAAATGCAGCGGGAAGAATCGGGATCACGCGGCGCCGCGCGAACCGTCGGACGAATGCGACAGCGAACTCAGGGTGCCGACGGTCATGGTGATGGTCGTGCCGATGAGCACATACCACGGCCAGGCGACGTTGGCGAAGGGGCCCAGCGCGCTGGCCATCGACGGGTACGCCGCCGAGAGCGGCTTGGCGAAGACGATGAAGGCCATGGTGGCGATGCCGACCGACATGCCGGTAATCGCGTCACGCTGCCGTGCGCGCTTGACGAAGATGCCCAGGAAGAAGCCGCCGAGCAGCGCGCCCTGCGTGAACGACGCAATGGAGAGCGCGATGACCACGACCGGGGTCTGCCCTTCGGGGAAGAGCAGGGCGCCCCCCGTCAGGACGATGCCCCACGCCAGCGCGAACCAGCGCCCCATCTGGAACGTCGCGGGGTCGTCGATGCTGCGTCCGCTCAGTGGCACGTAGATGTCGTGCGTCGTGGTCGCG